>JACQXR010000043.1 GCA_016208585.1 candidate division TA06 bacterium
TTGGGCCAGGAAATTCTTCGACAACTGGAAGACCTCACTCAAATGGCAGCGATTGGAACCCTACGAAAAGTTTGCCGGGATGATCGAACGCCACTGGGATGGCATTGCCGCTTACTGCAAACCCGAGAACAAGGTGTCTCTCGGTTTTGTGGAAGGTTTAAACAATAAGATCAGGGTCATCCAGCGGCGAGCCTACGGCCTTAGAGATGAAGAATATCTTCGGCTCAAGATCTTGACCTGCATGCTGCCTGAGATTTGATCCAAAATGAATCAAAATCGCCCACTCATTAGGGAGAAGAGCCTAAAGTTTTAACTTGAACCGGGAGCCAATGGATTTTTAAAAACAAAATTTTTAAAGCCACATATTTTACTTGACAGGACAATGCTTTAGGTGTAAGATCAATTGCACGGACAGGCAACGGCCTAAATTTTAACCGCTTTGTTTGGCTTGAAGGTAAGGGCCGGATGGAGTGGTTTTATGCTTTAAAACCAAATAAAATAAAGGAGGGAAATGCCATGAAAAAAATGTTAGTCATATTGCTCTTGGCAGTAGCATTCAGGGTTTTTGCCAATCCGATTGCTCTGCCAACCTGTATTAACGAGGTGCAGATCCGTCCGGTTTCCCGCTTTGAAATACATATTCATCCGCATTCTCCCGACTCGGTATATCCAATAAATTTCGATGGCTGTTCGGTGACCTGTTCCAGCGGCGTTTTTCAGGTGCCAAACTTTACGTTGACCGACAAGTATACCCACGCCGTTATTGCAGATTCGCAACTTGGCGTCGATTTTGTTCTGAGCCCGGTGGCGGATTCATTGGTTTTTAAAGATGGTTCCGGCACACTGCTTGATATGGTTCTATGGCCTTTGGATTTTGCCGCTCCTGATTCGGGCTTTAGCGCGGCGCTGTTATGCTCTCTCCAAAATAGCGCACAATATTTTTATTGGTGCGTCAATTGCACAACAACTTTCGGCTCCCACAACGGCGGTTACGATCCGGATTACCAGGGGGTTGAAGGCCGGGGTGATTCCTTAAAGCCGGAGGCTTTCTTTGAGGTGTATCCCAATCCGGCTTCGTCCCAGGTAGTTCTTTCTTTTATGGCGCCTAAAGGTCAAAGCTATGATTTAAAAGTTTATGATTTAGCCGGAAGATTAGTAAAAAAAATAGAGGAAGGCGTTGGCGAAGGGCGATACATTACAGCCATTTGGATGGGAATAAATATGGATGGCAGGATGGTCTCTGAGGGCACTTATTTTGTTGTATTGCATTCAGAAGGCCGTAAAACATCACGAAAAATAACCCGATTTAAATGAAGATAATTGCTTTAGCGGTATGCATTTTTAGCATAGTTGCGCCAGCCTATGCACGTATAGCTAAGTTCAAAAGCGAGAAGGTTGTAGTTACTATAAATTCAGGCTGGGCTGCGGTTAATGGGGTTTATTGGATGCAGGCCCAGAGAGCGCCCGCCAGGTTGAATATTTTTTATCCGTTTCCCAAAGGACGATGGAATTTTCCGGAAAATGTTAAAGCCAGTTCAATAAGCCAAAGCGGTAATATTTCTGAACTTAAAGTGATGGTCAGTCCGGATTCTGATGGAGTCTATTTTAACTTAGTGTTCCCGGATACTTTCTTGCTCCAATTACAGGTCTCCTATCGGCAAGCATTAAAAGGAAACGAATTTTGTTATATACTCAAAAGCACTCAAGAATGGGGATTGCCATTGGAGCGGGCAGAATTTGAAATAAGCATTCCGGTAAATTTAAAAAGACAAAATATAAACTATAAGCCCGATTCGATCATTGTTGAAGAAAAACGATTTATTTATAAAATTGTCAGGAAATCTTTTTTGCCCAAAGAGGATATTTGGATAAGGTGGGAAAAATAAGAGGGGCCGCAAACGGCCCCTCTTATTTATTGTCAACATTTACAGATTACTGGGGAACCAGGGTTATCAGCACTATCTCGCTTCTGGACCCTATCCTCATCGGCGGGCCCCAGGTGCCTACCCCGGGGGAGACGTATATCTGAAACTCACCATCCTGGCCGTACCCGCTGTAAAACTTGTAAGCCAGGGGGATAAAAAGCGAGAAGGGAAATATCTGCCCGTTATGGGTGTGTCCCGAAAGCTGCAGGTCGATTCCGGATCTTTGGGCATCTTCAATTTCCAATGGTATGTGATAAAGCAAGACCGAGGGTTTCTGTTTGTCCCGGTTCAACTTTGCGGTTAGTTCCAGCAGGGCAGGGTTGTTTTTCGAATTGCCCCGGGGCGAATCCACTCCAAAAATCTGCAAACCGCTGCACTCGGCTGCTTCGTTCCGCAGCACCCGGACACCGGTTTTGGCCACTAAGGCCGTGGTTATGTCAATGCCCTCATAAATCTCGTGGTTGCCGGTAACGAAGAAGGCCGGAGCCTGCAATTTTTCCAGGGGCTGCACTAATTTGTAACCGGGCTTGGCCGAACCGTCGAACAAATCCCCGGCAATGGCCACCAGATCGGGGTTTAAGGCATTGGTCCGGTCCACGATCTTTTGCAGGTATTTGGGCCCGTAAACCGCCCCCACGTGAATATCCGTGAGCAGGGCGATGGTCACTTTCGGCTCTTTAAAGTTTTTAAGCCCGATGGTGGCCTCCGTGGTCCTGATGACTGCGGCGTTGATTATGCCGTAAACCCCGATCAGCACGGTCACCCATAGGGAGGCCCAGCCCCAAACCCTGGGGGGCAGGGGATGGGAGGCCAGTCTGAATAAAAGCTCGGCCAAGTGCAACATTCCGAAAACCCCCAGGCCCAGGAAAACAAAGCCGAACCAGGCCGCGGCCAGCCCATAGAAAGGCCGGATCAGCGGTCCATCCACAGTGCGCGATAGAAACATGGCCAGGGGAAAGCAAAGGGCCAGCAAGAAAAAAGCCGTCAAAAGCCAGCCGGTCCTGGAAAGAGCAAACGAAGAAACGATCCTGCGGTATAAATAAAAGTGTATCAACAATAATATGGAAATAATAACCAGCAATACTAAAACGAATATAATAGTGCGCAGCATAAGGCTCCAAGTTTATAAAGCTTTGATTAGTTGTTATTTTATGATATCCTAATATCCTTGTAAAGTCAACAGGTTATTGTGTTTTTGAGAAATTGAATGGAGGGCCGTTCCATCTTAATAGGGTTCTGAATCACCAAAAGGCTTTATAATCCATTAAATTATTAAAGTAAAGTAAAGTGCATTTATTTAAGGAATTTTGCAAAATGGTGCTTGACATTAAAGCCTGATTTGTGTATAATTACAAACACTACGGAACAATGGGAAACAAATGATTTTAGTTCTTTGAAAACTGAACAAGCAAGCACAGTGTACATATGATTGAGTTTCTGGATCGTTTTTTTAAATTTTCCATTTATAAAATTTAATATTTTTTTATGGAGAGTTTGATCCTGGCTCAGGACTAACGCTGGCGGCGTGCCTAATACATGCAAGTCGAACGGTCATGCATTTATAGCAATATGAGTGTATGGTAGTGGCGAACGGGTGAGTAACACGTGGATAACCTACCTTTATGTGGGGGATAACTCCGGGAAACTGGGGCTAATACCGCATAACATCATTCTGGGCCATCTCAGGATGATCAAAGACGTAAGTCGCAAGAAGATGGATCCGCGTCCCATCAGCTAGTTGGCGGGGTAACGGCCCACCAAGGCTTTGACGGGTAGCCGGACTGAGAGGTCGATCGGCCACAGGGGGACTGAGACACGGCCCCTACTCCTACGGGAGGCAGCAGTAGGGAATTTTGGTCAATGGGGGAAACCCTGAACCAGCGACGCCGCGTGGGTGATGAAATCCTTCGGGATGTAAAACCCTTTTCATCGGGACGAAATAAAAATGACGGTACCGGTGGAATAAGCCTCGGCTAACTCCGTGCCAGCAGCCGCGGTAATACGGGGGAGGCAAGCGTTGTCCGGAATCACTGGGTGTAAAGGGCGTGTAGGCGGGCCATTAAGTCGATTGTTAAATCTCTCCGCTCAACGGAGAAATCGCAGTCGATACTACTGGCCTTGAGTGCGGAAGGGGAGAATGGAATTCCTGGTGTAGCGGTGAAATGCGTAGATATCAGGAGGAACACCGGTGGCGAAGGCGGTTCTCTGGTCCTGCACTGACGCTGAGGCGCGAAAGCAAGGGGATCAAACAGACTTAGATACTCTGGTAGTCCTTGCCCTAAACGATGGGTACTAGGTGTTCGTCCTTTTTAAGGATGAGTGCCGCAGCTAACGCATTAAGTACCCCACCTGGGGAGTACGATCGCAAGGTTGAAACTCAAAGGAATTGACGGGGACCCGCACAAGCGGTGGAGTATGTGGTTCAATTCGACGCAACGCGAAGAACCTTACCTAGGCTTGACATGGCAGTGAACAACTATGGAAACATAGTCTTCCGTAAGGACGCTGCCACAGGTGGTGCATGGCTGTCGTCAGCTCGTGTCGTGAGATGTTGGGTTAAGTCCCGCAACGAGCGCAACCCTTATCCTTAGTTGTTTCCACGGAAGTGGTTACCCTCTAAGGAGACTGCCCCGGATAACGGGGAGGAAGGCGGGGATGATGTCAAGTCCGCATGCTCCTTACGTCTAGGGCTACACACGTCCTACAATGGGGCCGACAATGGGATGCAATACCGCAAGGTGGAGCTAATCCCAAAACGGCCTCTCAGTTCGGATTGCAGTCTGCAACTCGACTGCATGAAGTCGGAATCGCTAGTAATGGCGGATCAGCATGCCGCCGTGAATACGTTCCCGGGTCTTGTACACACCGCCCGTCACGTCATGGGAGCCGGTAATACCTAAAGTCGTTTGCCTAACCTGAAAAGGAGGGCGGCGCCTAAGGTAGGATTGGTGACTAGGACGAAGTCGTAACAAGGTAGCCGTACCGGAAGGTGTGGCTGGATCACCTCCTTTCTAGAGAACCCGCAGGACCTCCCAAGACTTATTGGGACCGGGGTCCTGCACATAAATCCAGGTTACTCAAATTGTATGGCCTGTGCTCTGCTTTTCGGTTTTTTAGGAAAAGGTTATGGGTTATAGGTAATAAACTTATAATCTGTAACCTTTTTTTATGGGCCCATAGCTCAGTTGGTTAGAGCGCGTCCCTGATAAGGACGAGGTCAGAAGTTCGACTCTTCTTGGGCCCACCATTCTTACTGCTTGCATTTTGCGGGCAGTTTTTTATCGGCTATAAGCAACGCCCCAGTGGATCTCATTATTTGGACAGACAAAAAGCCCCACGCTTTCAGCGGGGGCTTTTCTGCATAGCACCACATTCCAGTTTATCTTATAACCTGCATTCTTTTGGTCAAATTAAAGCTTGGTAACTCCGGCCGGTAAAGACAGGTTTCCGAAACGATGATCATTACGGTTAAACTCTAAATCGGCGAAGCGGTGAAGCTGGCTTGGTAGGAATATTCGCCGGGCGTCATCTCCTTTGAGATCAATAAGCGCAGGTCAATAGTCAGAGAACTGCCCCGTTCGATCTTTTGGCTTTGGTACAAGGTTTGAGGCTTGGCTGCAAAAGGCTGGTAGTTGTTTTGATCCGATAATTTGTACATCAAAAGTCCGCGGGGAAACCGCTGGCCGTCACAATTATATATCCCGCCGCTTAATTCGGTTTCTACCAGAGCTCCATCGCGGCTGTTGCACCAAAGCTGCAGGGCCAGGGCCCGGGGAATATCAACGTAGCCCCGTTCCATGTCCCGGGATGATATTTCAATGGTATTGTGACTTTCCCGAAGTTCCAAACGGGCTATTTTAGCCACTGTAACACTGGTGTTTACGCTGGCCGAAACATCGGATGGTCTAGGCAGGTCCAGACTTTGGGCCAAACCAGAACTGATGCTTAGCCCGGTTAGGGCTATTATTATGTTTAGTTTGTTTTTCATACTTCCTCAACTATTTAAGGAAGCATCTAATATGCCAAAACTAATTATTTTCGTAAAACGTTGTTACGCAAAATATTATAATAATAAATAGAAAATGGATATTACTTTAAAACGACATGTTTTAACGACAATAGTCATAACAAACACTCAAACTGTAAATGTCTGAAATAAAAGACAATGGTTTCAATTTATTGTATATCAACGTATTATGCCAATATTATAAATTTGGTATGTCTTATGCAACATAAAATAATGACAACTTGTGAATGAAATAATTTTCATTGCTATTCTATTGACATCTTTTAATTCCTGTGATACTCTTTATTAATCCCAAATGACAGTGCCCTTCACTCAGGTATTGTGAAGAAGACTCAATTGGGACGCAGACTTTGACCAACATTCAGTCAAACGATAAACGTTTACCCCGCCGGCGTTGCCTGATAATATCGATTTTTATCAGTGTAATCATTGAAAATCCGGTATCGCCTTTGTTGGCGGGCTAAACGAAAATTTGCGTGCCGTTCCCCCGGATACCTTATTCCTGAATGAGCGGGACGATCATATAAATTCCAAATAGAATGGAGAATTAAAATGGACAACTCTCACGGCGGGATTCTGAAGACCTATAAGTATGCCGTATTTTCCGAGATCGCCACTTCATTCGTCCATGAAATGAAAAATCCGATCTCGGCCATAACCCTGGGCATGGAATTTTTCGACATGAGCCTGGCCGAAGGCGACCCCCAGAAAGAGACCCTAAGGAGCATTTACAAGTCTTCGGAAAAGTTGAATGCCCTGTTAGACAACCTGCTGGTTTATTGCCAAAACGGCAATTTCGAAAAAACGCCGTTCAAGATTTCACAGGTGGCCAGGCAGGCGGTAAGCCTGGTAAATTATTTCACCACCAGGCATCAGGTAAAAGTGGAGATAACCGAGGCGCTCCAGGAGCCATGGATCACCAGCCGGGCCAGCCTAGTGCTGCAGGGCCTGGTTTATCTGATGGTCTGGTCGGCCAAAAGAATGCCCCAGGGCGGCAAGATAATTATTGAAATATTATCGGGGGGACAAAGCGTTATTTTAAAATTCCATGACCAGGGCCCGGTCCTGAATGCCGGACAGCGCGACAGGATAATGAATCCCGAACTTCCCTTGGGACCCAATGCCGATGATCTGGGGCCGCAGCTGGCCCGGCGCCTGTTTCTGGAAAACGGGGCCGAGTTCAACCTGAATGCCGGCCAGCCGAAGGCGCCGCTGTTTTCGGTAAAATTCAGCAATCAATAACCAGCCGAAAGACATAAACCCATGAGCCAGAAACCACCCTGTAAAGTGCTGATCGTCGACGACGACCAAAGCATCTGTCTGCTTTTAAAGCAGATACTGGGAAGCGCCGGGTATCAGGTCAGTTCGGCCAGCAGCGCCGCCGAGGGGCTTAAAGTTTTGGCCGAGGAACAGCCGGATCTGGTGCTGTTGGACATGAGACTGCCCGATGCCTGGGGCCTGGACGTGATCCCCAAAATAAAGGAGATCGACCCCGATATTCCGGTGATAGTGATCACCGGACATGCCAGCATTGAGGACGCGGTCAAGGCCATCAAGGCCGGGGTCTACGATTACCTGCAAAAGCCGCTCCATGCCGACCACGTGCTTTTGGCCGCGGCCCAGGCGATGGAAAGAAAAAATCTGCTGGCGGAGAATAAATACCTACAGCAGACCCTGAACGAACGTTACGGATTCGAAAACATCGTGGCCAAAAGCCGGCCGATGATGGCGGTATTCGGCACCATCCGCAAGATAGCCGAGACCAAGACCACGGTGCTGATCCTGGGAGAATCCGGCACCGGCAAGGAGTTGGCGGCCCGGGCGGTTCATTTCAACAGCAAGCGCAAGGGGGCCAAGTTCGTGCCCATCAACTGCGGGGGTATCCCCGAAACCCTTTTAGAATCGGAACTGTTCGGCTACGTCAAGGGCGCATTTACCGGAGCCAACGGCAGCAAAGAGGGCTTGTTCAAGATCGCCGACAAGGGCACCATCTTTCTGGACGAAATCGGCACTATGCCGATGTCGTTGCAGGTGAAACTGCTGCGGGCCCTGCAAGAAGGGGTGTACTATCCCTTGGGCAGCACCGTTCCCACCGAGGTGGACGTCAGGGTGATAGCCGCCGCCAACCAGAACCTGGAGGAGGCCGTCAAGAAAGGACTTTTTAGGGAAGACCTGTTCTACCGGCTGAATGTCATCCAGATAAAATTGCCGCCTTTGCGGGAACGGCGCGACGACGTCATGCTGCTGGCCCATCACTTTTTAAAGAAATACTGCGCCGAGCAAGAAAAACCCATAGAGGGGTTTGCTCCCGAGGCTTCGGACTTCCTCCTGCGGCACGACTGGCCAGGCAATGTCCGGGAACTGGAGAACGCGGTGGAACACGGAGTGGCGTTGTGTACCGGGAAATTGATCACGCTGGAGGACTTTCCCCAGCGCCGGGCCAGTACCCGGACCGAGGAAGTGTCGCTGATGATAGACAAACCTCTGCGCCAGGCTCGTGATGAATATGAAAGGCGCTATATCATCGGCCTGTTGAAAGTTACCGGGGGCAATGTTACCAAAGCGGCCGAGATGGCCGGGATCGCCCGCCAGAATCTGCAGCTAAAGCTCAGGGAATACGGCATCAGCTCCAAATCGTACGCCCCCAAAAACAGGGAGCAATGATGAAAAAAGTGCTGATAGTGGACGACGAGGCGGTGCTGGCCGAAACGGTGGCGCTCCTTTTGAAACGCCAGGGTTATCATGTCCTGTGGGCCAGCGACGGCAGCCAGGCGCTTAAATTAGTGGAAGAACAGAAACCGGATTTGGTAATAGCCGACCTGGTGATGCCCAATATGAACGGATTGCAGCTTTTGGAATGGGTGCGGGACCGCCGCAGTCTGGATAAAGTGAAGTTCCTGCTGATGACGGTCAAGGAAAGCGTGCTGGAGCCGTTGAAACGGCATCACACCGAAGCCGACGACTACATGGCCAAGCCTTTTGACAAGGACCAGCTGCTGGAAAAGGTGAAAAAGCTGATCGGAGAATCATAACCCGGGCAAGCCGGAACCAATTTCGCCACGCCTGCGTGCCGACCTGTCCGCCGCAGTCCGCCAGAGTCGGACGAAGGAGGAAACGCAAAATATTTTCTTCAGTTTGTATTAAATTTGAGTGGTTAACTAAACTTTAGGTTTAGTAAAATGAGCGAACAACCAAAAATATTGCTGGTGGATGACGAGGAGACCAATCTTAATCTCCTCAAAAGCCTGTGCCATAAAATGGGGTACGGCTGCCTGACCTCTCGCGACGGCAGACAAGCGGTGGAGGCGGCGTCTACCCAGCACCCCGACCTGATAATGATGGACGTGATAATGCCCGAGATGGACGGTTTTGAGGCCACCCGCAAACTGAAGAGCGATCCCGCCACCTCCCATATCCCGGTCATCATGGTGACTGCGGCCAGCTCCCGGGAGGACAAGCTTAAGGGCATAGCCTGCGGGGCCAACGATTTCATCACCAAGCCGGTGGATGTCCAGGAGCTTTCCTTACGGATAAAGAACAACCTGAATATCAAGGAATACCACGATTTCTTAAAGAATTACAGCCTGACACTGGAACAGCAGGTGAAGGAAAGGACAGTCAAGCTGGAGAATGTCCTGCTGCAGCGGGACCAGGCTTTTGACAAGATCAAGGCCGGATACATCGACACCATATTCCGGCTGACCTTGGCGGCCGAGTACAAGGACGGCCAGACCGGGAATCACATCCGGCGCACCAGCCATTACGCCAAAACCCTGGCCCTGGAAATGGGGCTGGACCAGGAGTTCGCCGAGACCATTTACTATGCCATGCCCATGCACGATATCGGCAAAGTGGGCATCCCGGACTCCATACTGCTGAAGCCCGGGCCGTTAAACGCCGAAGAATGGCTGGTGATGAAGGAGCACACCACCATCGGCAGCCGGATATTGACTGGCTCGCAGTCCGAGATTCTGAACCTGGCCCAGCAGATAGCATTGACCCATCACGAGCATTGGGACGGCAAAGGTTACCCCCAAAAACTTGCAGCAGAGCAGATCCCGCTGGCCGGGCGCATTGCCAACGTGGTGGATCAATACGACGCCATCCGCAGCCGGAGGACTTACAAGCCCCGGATGGATCACCGGCAAGCCTTAAATATTTTGACTGAGGGCGATGATCGCTCCCAACCCGGACATTTTGACCCCGGAATAATTGAAGTATTCAGAAAAAAGCATCAGGTCTTTGAGGAAATATATAAGGCACATGCCGAACGGAACGAAGCGGCCCGGGGAGGAAAATCATGAACGCCCAAGTAAAGCTTATACAAACCAGTCGGTGACCTGCCTACGCCGAGGCTTCCGCTTACGTCAAGACTACAGCGGACAGGCAAAAGGCATGATAAGGGTCGCTGAGGCCCAATTGCAGGGCTTTTATGTCATTACGAGACCGACTTCATCGCCCTTACTTGCGAAGTAATCCAAAAATAAAAATGCAAATTATAATATGACCGGATTAATAATAAGACTGGGTTATTTGACAGTTAAGCTTCCAACGGAGGTCTGATGAAACAGGTTCCGGATGAGGGAATGGGGCTGCCGCGCGGTCGCGCCTCATGGAGCGTTTGGCTGGCCGGGGCAATAGCGGCAACCGGTTTAGCCGGGCTGGGCGGCTGGATATTCGATGTCGGCATTCTGAAGAGCGTGCTGCCGGGTTTGGTGGCCATGAAGGCCAACACCGCCGTGGGTTTTTTGACATCCGGGCTGGCCCTGTTGCTATTGACCTGGCCTGGGGAACGAAAGCGATTCCGGCTCATTGCCGGCATCGGCTCCGCCTTTGTCGCGCTGTTAGGATTAGCCAGCCTGAGCCAGTACCTGTTCGGGTGGAACCTGGGCATCGACCAGTTATTGTTCAAGGAACAACCCGGAGCGGCATTCACGACGCATCTCGGACGAATGGCGCCCCCGACCGCGTTCAACTTTGCGCTGCTCGGCCTGGCGCTTACTCTATCGTCGTTCGGCCGCCGGCCCCGCTTAGGTCAGTCGTTGGCTCTGATCGCCGGCCTGGTCGGGCTGCTGAGCATGCTGGGCTATTTTTTCGGTAATCAAGCGATCTATTTTTTTCCCTCCTGGACCCAGATGGCCGTCCATACCGCAGTTTGCTTTGTTTTACTCTCCGTCAGTATTCTCCTATACTACTACAGGTCGGAACCGAACATTTTACTTAGTTCCGATCCTGTTTCCCGGCCGGTCGGACTGGGCTTCGGCCTGGTGTTCTTTATCCTTTTAGTGGTCGGGATGATCTCCATTCAAAGCGTGACTATGATGAATGAATCGGCCCGAGGGATAGAACATACCCATCAGGTCATTCAAGAACTGGAGCAATATCGTGCCAAAATGAAGACCGCGGAGAGCGCCCAACGGGGTTATGCCATTTCAGAGAAAGCCGTCTTTCTGGAACGTTATCAAGCAGATCTGGGAGATGCAGTGCGGCTTCTGTCACAGGTTCGGGAACTGACCAAGGACAACCGGGGTCAGCAGCTCCGACTTGTCGGTCTGGATTCTTTAACCAGGTTAAAGATAGGTTTTTCGCACGACGTGGTCGCCGCCAGGCAGTGGAAAGGGAAAGCGGCGGCCCTGATTGCCTCTGGCTCCGGCCAGCGGTTGATGAGCCGGATCGACGCGGCCATCGACGGGATGACCGGGGAGGAAGCGCGGCTGCTGGCCCAAAGGCGCGAACAGGTTCGGCGGGCCCTTGCCATCACGGTAACGATGACCCTGCTCGGCGGTTTACTTGCCGCGCTGGTTGTCGTTTTTAGCGGCAGGCTAGTCGCCCGCGAGATGGAGGCCCGGCGCGGGGCCGAGCAGGCGCTTCAGGCCGCCAACGAGGAGTTAGAGGCCTCCAACCAGCAGGTCACCGCCGCCAATCAGGAGTTATCCGCCCTGAATCAGGAACTGCAGACTGCCCAGGAGGAGTTGGAACATCATCGCGATCAATTGCAACTGATGGTTAACGAGGCCACCGTCGAAATTCAGAAAAACTATCAAGAGTTGAAAGAAGAGGCCGAAGTTCGCAGGCGGGCCGAGGAATATCTGAAGGACAGCGAACAACTCAGCCGGGCGATCATGGAACAATCGCCGATAGGCGTCTCGGTTCGCAACAGGTTCGGAAGGCTGGAAAGATACAACGATGCCTGGCAAAAACTGTGGGCCATGACCGACGAAGATGTTAAAAAAGACCTGGAGACCGAACGAACCAGGCTGGCCCCGGATCAAAAGGACGGCTACCTGGGCGAGTGGGCTGCAGAAGTTGAACGGGTGTATAAAAAGGGTGGAATACTGCATGTCCCTGAACTTCTGCTCAGTAAGCCGGAATTAGGGGGCGACCGTTTCATTTCGCAATATTTCTACGCCCTGACCGGAAAAGACGGCGGGGTTGACCGGGTGGTGATATTGACCCAGGACATCACCGAACGCAAACGGGCCGAGGAGGAATTGCGCCAAATGCAAGGGCAACTGGAGACCAATTACGCCGAACTGGAGGCAGCCAACCAGGAGTTGCAATCTTCCGAAGAAGAGTTGAGGGCAGCGGAGAAGGGATTAAGGAGCCATGTGGAAGAATTGCACAAAACCAGAGAAATATTGCGGGAGAACGAAGAACGATATCGTAGTTTATTTGACAACTCCCTGCTGGGGGTATACCGGACAACACCGGAGGGCCGGATATTGCTGGCCAATCCCGCCCTGATCCGAATGTTAAAGTTCGGTTCCTTTGAAGAGATGTCCTGGCGTAACCTTGAAAAAGAAGGATGGCCCGATTTTTCGCCATCCAGGACGGCATTTAAGGAAAAAATTGAGGCCGAAGGCGTTGTCACTGGCTGGGAGACGATGTGGGAAAATTCAGCGGGCGAACCGGTTAACATTAGAGAAAGCGCCCGGGCAATAAGGGATGCCAATGGCAAAACATTATATTATGATGGAATGGTCGAGGATATCACCGGGCGCAAAGTGATGGAGCAGGAACTGCTGCAGGCCCAGAAAATGGAGGCCATAGGCCACCTGGCCGGCGGGGTGGCCCACGACTTCAACAACATGCTGGCCGGGATCGTAGGCAACGCCGAACTGCTGCAGTTAAAAGTTTACGGACAGAAGGAACTGGAGGCCTATGTAGACAACATCATCAAGGCTTCGGGGCACGCCGCCAATCTCACCAAACAGCTTTTGGCCTTTGCCCGCAAGGGGCAGTATCAGCAGGCTCCGGTCAATGTCCATCAGGTCATCGCCGAAACCCTGGGCATCCTGGGCAATACCATAGACCGGCGGATCAAGGTAGAACAGCGCTTAAGGGCCAACCCGGCGGTTATTCTGGGAGACCACAGCCAGTTAGAGAACGCTCTGATGAACCTGGGGATCAACGCCCGGGACGCCATGCCCGAAGGCGGCAAGCTGATTTTCTCCACCGACATGGCAAACCTGGATAAAGAATACCTCCGCAATCATAAGTACAAGGTCGAGCCCGGGCCTTATATCCAGATCTCGGTGGAGGATACCGGCTGTGGCATGACCGACGAGGCCAAACGCCATCTGTTCGAGCCGTTCTTCACCACCAAGGAAAAGGGCCAGGGCACCGGGCTGGGCCTGGCCGGGGTCTACGGCTGTGTCAAGAACCACGAGGGATCGATAGAAGTATATTCCGAACTGGGCCGGGGGACGGCGGTCAAGATCTACCTGCCGGTATACGGCGGCCTGCCTGCGGCCGGGGATCAGGACTTTATCCAAATGGAGTTTCTGCGCAATACGGCGGGTACCGGAAGCATTCTAATAGTTGACGACGAGGAAATGATCCGGAGCATCGCCGCCCAGATTCTTAAAAATGCCGGCTATCATGTCCATGCCTGCGCCGACGGCCAGGAAGCGGTGGAATTGTACTCCAGACAACACCAGAATATTGATCTGGTTATAATGGATATGGTAATGCCCAAACTGGACGGACGCGAGGCCTTTGGCCGGATGCGCAAGATAAACCCCAAGGTCAAAGTGCTTTTGTCTTCGGGTTTTTCCGAGGACGGCGACGCCCAGGCCATTCTGCAGGACGGGGCGCTGGGATTCATCCAGAAGCCTTACCGCAGCGCCGAGCTGCTGTTGAGGGTGCAGCAGGCCTTGCAATGAACAATAAATCCGACTACGCCCAGCCTTTGATAGGACTACGTCGGACAAGCAACGAATAATAATCGATGGAGTACTCACTATTCAGTAGGCTAACCCGGTAAATAGCGGCTACTGACTACTACTGGCTACCGTCTACCGAGTAGCTCCCGGTAATCAAACCTTCAACCCCGCGGTTCAAAAGTATGAAGCTGTTCAAAGGCCTGGCCTTAAATCACAAAAGTACGGTATTGATCATCCGCTGGTTGGTGGTGCTGCTGGTGATCTTCATGGCGGCTTATAGCCCCAAGGGCCTGGATTTTAACAGCCCCAATTACCTGCTGTCGCTGATCTACCTGATCCTCAACCTGGCCATCTCCTTTATTCCCCAACGTTACTTTGACAGGGGCTGGTTTGTTTACCTGCTGTTTGTGCTGGACATCATCTTCGTCTCGGCGGTGATCTATTTTGCCGAGGGCATAGACACCGACTTTTACCTGATTTATTTTTTAAGCATCTTCATGTCCAGCGTGGGCCAGAGCCTGGGGGGGTCCTTTCCGGTGGCCATCGTTACCTCGCTGTTGTACGGCTGGCTGGTCTACAAGAAGTACGGGACGGACATGTTCGGTGAGCCTGCATTCTGGCTGAGGATCCCGTTCTTCTTTTTGATAGCCATGTTCAGCAGTTTCTGGTCGGTCCAAGTTGCGGCCGAGCGGAAGAAGAAGGAACAGGCCGAGGAATTTAGTCACAGGCTTCAAAAAGAGATAGAACAGGCCACCGAAGAATATTTAAAGGCTAACGAAAACCTTAAATATTTTAAAGAATACAACGACAACATAATGGCCAGCATCAACAGCGGGGTGATCGTGGTGGATATAAACCGGGTGGCAACCACTTTCAATAAGGAAGCCGTGAATATTTGCCAGCTCGTTTCCGCCGCAGTGGTAGGCAAATCTTTGCGGGAATACGAAAAGCTTAAGCCCATTGACGATTTGCTTAAGGCTACCATGGAACACGGTAATCCCCTTTCCAGAAAAGAGATGGTTTTAACGATGGAAAACAAAAGCGAGAAAGTGATAGATGTCTCCACTTCGCTGCTGCACAGCCAGACCACTAGGACCAACGGAGCCATTGCCATCTTTTCCGATATTTCCAAGACCAAAAGCCTGGAAGAGCGGGTTAAAAATTCGGAAAAGCTGGCGGTGCTGGGCGAGATGGCGGCGGTGATGGCCCACGAGATCCGCAATCCCTTGAACGCCATCGCCGGATTCTCCCAGCTGCTGCAGACCAAGGTGAACGAGGCCGACCCCCGGCGCAAATACGTGGACATAGTCACCCAGGAAGCCTTCCGGATAGACACCCTGATCTCCGATATCCTTGATTTCGCCCATCAGAAGAAGGTCGCCAACCTCGAGGTCAATGTGGAAGAACTGGCGGATCGGGTGATCGCAGCCAAATCGGACCAGGCAAAGAAAAAGGGGGTATCCCTGACAAAACAGCCCGCGTCCAATACTCCGGCGGTAATGGGCGACGCCGTGAGGCTGGAGCGGATACTGCTGAATCTTGTTAATAACGCCATTGACGCCATGGACCAGCCGGGCAATATAACAATAAAGACAGAGCGGCTGGAGAGCGACCAGGGCCCCTTAGCCCATATTTCGGTGCAGGACAGCGGCTGCGGCATTCCCCCGGAAAACTTAAAGGCCATATTCAAGCCGTTCTTTACCACCAAGTCGGCCGGGACCGGCCTGGGGCTGGCCATCATCCAGAAAATAGCGGAGGAACATCACGGGATTATCAGCGTGGAAAGCGAGATAGGCAAAGGCACCACTTTTAACCTGACGCTTCCAGCGGTGGGAAAGACGGGGGCACAAGGCAATGAACAGTGAACAATTAACAGGCCACCAGTCACTGCGAGCCTACTTTACTACGGGCGTACTTTACTACGGGGTACTACTCTACTGCCGGCCTACTTTAATACTTTTAAAATACAACCAAGGAGCGTCGGTATGAAACGCATCATCGTGGCCGATGACGAGGCCAATATCCGGCTTCTGATGGAGGCGGTTTTAACCGAAGAGGGACACCAGATAACGGCGGTGGCCAGCGGCCGTGAAGCCCTAAGAAAGATACTAAAGGAGGATTTTGACTTGGGGATTTTTGACATTAAGATGCCGGACATGAACGGCTTGGAGCTGATCCAGAGAATAAGGGAACTTAAAAAAACTTTTCCGGTCGTCGTTTGCTCGGCCTTCAAGCACCTGCAGGACGACTATGTCATCGGCACTTCGGGCATTGCTGCCTATATCATCAAGCCGGTGAATCTTGATGATTTTAAAAACAAAATCAAAGAAATACTGGAACAAAAACAGTCGTCGGATTCCGGTTGAAATAAAAAATCAAATAAGGTATAATCATACGTTATGGAAAAGATCGTCAAGAATCCCAAAAAAATATTAGTGGTTGATGACGACCGCAATGTGCTGTTTTTGATGTCCGAATTGCTGGCCCGGGAAAACTATGAGATCATTCAGGCATCGGACGGGCTGGCCGCTTTGAAACTTGTCCGCCAGTTGTTGCCCGAACTGGCGGTGCTGGACGTGATGATGCCCGGCCTAGACGGGTTTGAACTCTGCCGCCGGATAAAAAATGATCCCCTGACCAGCGGCATTAAAGTGATAATGGTCACCGCCAAAACTTTGGGCAAGGATATTGAAACCGGACTATCGGCCGGAGCCGACCACTACATCACCAAGCCGTTTAAGATATCCGAGCTGTCCACTAAAATAAAGGAATTGATCGGCTGAATAAAAAAGGCGGCTTGATCAATAACCCGCCTTTTAATTTTATTTTATAAGTGGACGGATAATAAATATCATTGGCACCACGATTTAGAGCTTATCCTCAAATAACAATTTGGGCATAAACGGCTGCAAAACCGCCATACTGCGTCACGCTCATTCACCGTATCGCTGTGGATACGCTTCACTCGCGTTCCTGGTCTGGCATGGTTCGACAGGCTCACTACATGCCTTTTCGCTCGTTTATGCTGACCCAAAGCTTATTTAAGGATAAACTCTTAGTAAAAAATAATAGTTACCCAATATACTAATGGGAGCGTATATTAGTAGACATTCCGGTTTCTTTTAAATCCAATATAATTAGCGTATTTAGCGTGTTTCGGTGGAAAAAAGTCTACTATTATCCGCTCTGATTAGTAAAAGCTCCGCTTAAAAGCGGGGCCTTTCGTTTTCTCCTTGCTTTTAGGCATCCAGCGTTGTAAAATACTAATTTATGCGTATCAAAGTCCTTATATTATTTTTCATCGTGCTATTGGCCTGTAGTATTCAGGCCGGATTCATCGACATCGTCCGCCTGAAATACGGGGGCGGGGGCGATTGGTACAACGATCCCGAGGAAGAGACAAATCTCTTGAAGGAATTCTCGGCCCGCACCGGGGTCAGCGTCAATGCCGAAAAGGTCTCGCTTTCGGCCGGCGATGACGACCTGTTCCTGCATCCGTTTCTGTTCATCACCGGGCACGGCGAGATAAAGTTTACCGCCCGCGAAGTGGAGCGCCTGCGTCTCTTTCTGACCTCGGGCGGATTCCTATACGCCGACGACGACTACGGGATGGACCAGTCATTCCGCCGGGAAATGAAGCGGGTGTTCCCGGAGACGGAGATGCAAGAGCTATCTTACGACTTTCCACTGTTCAATTGCTATTATGATTTCTCCGCCGGCCTGCCCAAGATCCATGAGCACGAAAAGGGGCAACCTAAAGCCTACGGCCTGTTTTACCAAGGGCGGCTGGCGGTCTTTTATACTTTCAACACCAACATCTCCGACGGCTGGACCAACGACCACAACGACCCGGCCGAGAAAAGAGAAGAGGCGGTGAGAATGGGAATCAATATTTTGTGGTATGCGTTGACCAGGCCGTAAATCTTTCAGTCAGGCAAATAATCATATTTCAACTTGCATGAAAAACGACCAGGTTCAACTCAAATCCCTCAACATTCCCTTGATGTATGCCATCACAGTGGCCGGCGGAATGCTGTTCTTCCTGCCGGTGCTGGCCCTGTATTTTCAAAGCAAGTTGTACACCGCCACCAACGTGGCCCTAGTATTTTCCATCGAAGCCGTCTGCCTGGTTTTGTTCGAGGTTCCCACCGGCGCTGTGGCCGACCTTTTCGGCCGTAAAAGAACCATCTTATTAAGCCGGCTGGCCGACCTTTCGGCCGTGGTCTTGCTTTATTTCGCCAAAACCATGCCCATGTTCGCGGGATATGCGCTGTTGAACGCCCTGGCCCGCAGCCTCTCCAGCGGGACCGAAAGCGCGTTGATCTACGATACCCTGAAAGAAGAGGGCAGGGAGCAGCAGTATAAAAAGATAATCGGCATCCACTACGCCCTGTGGCCGTTGGGCGCTTCGGCCGGTTCGATAATTGGGGGATACCTGGTCAAAGATTCATTGCAGCTCCCGGTGCTTTGGACATTTCTGCCGGTAGGCCTGACATTCATAGGCTGCCTCTTTCTGAAAGAACCACGGTATCAAAGGAAGGAACACCGGAATATCTTCCGGCACATGAAAGACGCGTTCAGGACAATTTCCGGGAACAAGCAGTTAATAGTGCTGATCTCGGCTTCCCTGGTCATGATGTCGCTGGGGGAAACGATCCATTACCTGAGTCCGTTGTTCTTCAAATTCAAGTTGATACCAATACAGTATTTCGGATACATCTCAGCGCTTACCTACGGGCTTTCCTCGCTGGGGCATTATCTTTCGAACAGTTTTGTCAAGTGGATGGGGGACAGAGTCTCTTTGATAGTGATTACACTGCTCTCTCCCATTTTGACCCTGGCCGCCACCTTTGCCGGAAGCTGGGGAACGGTGGTCCTGTTCACCCTGCCATCGATCTGCTTCGGACTGAAGAACCCGGTGATAGACCATCTGTTGAACAAAGAGATCTCATCCGGCCAAAGGGCCACGATCATCTCCGCCAATAGTTTTGCCAGCCAGTTGGGAATAGCGGCGACGGCCCCGCTGTTCGGGTTCATCGCCCAGACCTTTAACATCAACCGGGCGGTCCAAGCCAGCTCCTTAGTGCTGCTGGCGGTTCCCTTGCTGCTGCTGCTATTGCAGGACCAGGAATAAACAAAACAACTTGAATGAAATCAACCACTGACAACATAGATCCGGTAAAGAGCGGATTACAGGCGGCCGCCCGCAGTTTTAAAACAGCCGGTCTGCTGAGATCGGGGATATTTGCCGTTGCCCTGATCCTGGGCTGGTTGCTTTTGTGGCATTGCCTGGATGTGCTGCTGATCCTGCCTTCCGGCGCCAGGTCTTTTGCGGTCCGGTCTTCGCTGTCCCTGGCCGCAGCCGGTGTCATCTACCTGCTCTATCACCTGTTCAACCCGGTCTCCCCTAAAACGATCGCCGCCATGATCGAAGCTCGGGAACCAAGCTTCCGCCAGGAGATCTCCACCGCCCTGCAGTGGGAGGATGTCCAAAAATCAATAGAAGGATATTCCCCGGACCTGTTGCTGGCCCTGCGGAAAAAAATGGCCAAGGCGCTGAGCCTGCTCGATCACAAAAAAATATTTTCCGGACCGTCACTGAGGCTTAAAAACACAACACTGGCATTGTCTGCGGTTCTAGCCTTATCCCTGCTGATCTGGCCGGGTTCCTGCAAACTTACCTGGCAAAGGTTTTACAATCCTGATGGCATTTGCGGAAACTGGGAGGGCATCCGGATTCGGCCCTGCCCTGCCCGGCTGGCCAGCGGGGAAACTTTTACGGCGGAATTGTCTTTAGCCGGCCTAAACAAGAGGCAGTTTTATTTATCTATCCAAGGCCCGCAGAATCTGCAAAAGATCAAATTCCAGGATTCCGGGAACGGCCGTTTGCAGGCAGAAGCTGAAAATATCTTAGAGCCCTTTATTTACCGCATCATCCAAGGGCGCAGCCAGAGCGCAAGATATTCGGTTCAGGTCTACCAACCCCTGACTCTGAGCAACCTCAAACTCGAGATATCTTCCCCGGCTTATACCGGCATCCGCCCGTATATTCAGGAGAACGACGGCAGTATTATCGCTCCCAAAGGCGCCAGGGTAACCTTGACAGCCCTGGCCAGCCAGTCTTTGCAAAAAGCCGGGATGATCCACGATGACGGACGGATGACGGAGGCTTATGACATCAAAGACAGCCTTTTCAAACTCAACCTGACGGTAAATAAAAATTCCCGCTATCGGCTGTGGGCTAAAGGCAAAACCGGGGATACTTTGCTCCACGGCCTGGAATACTCCATCACCGCGCTGGAGGATGCCAGGCCCGCCGCCGAGATCATTTCCCCGGCCGATGACTGGCCCCTGCCCGAGGGAATGCCGGCGGAGATCCAACTGCGGTTTTCCGACGATTTTGGATTGAGCCGGGCCGCGCTTTATATCCGGGATACTCAGACCGAAAAGGTCTACCAACTAAAGATATATCCTGCCGTTTTAGACACCCAGATATTTTTTGTTTGGAACAGTTCCGAGTCATTCCTGCTGCCGGGGGACTCCGTGCTTTACTGGGCCGAGGTCTGGGACAACGATGCAACCAGTGGCCCCAAAAACTCAAAGTCCAAAGTTCAGAAATTCAAGGTGCCCACCAGGGAAGAATTTTATAAGTCGGCGGCCCAGGCGGATTCGGCCTACCAGCAGAACCTGGACCAGGCCCAAAAGCAGAACCAGTCGCTGAAGCAGGAGATGGAACGCTTAAGCCAGGCGGTAAAGGAGAACCGCAAAATGGACTGGCAGCAGAAGGCCGCGGTGGAAGAGGCCCTGAAGAAACAGGAGGAACTGGTCAGCCGGATGGAACAGACCGCCGAAGAGGCCCGGCAGGACGTGAAACAGCAGGCCCAGGGCTTCAAATTTGATCCCCAGACCGTGGAAAAATTGGCCGAGCTCAAAAATCTCTTTGATCAGGTGGCCAGCGAGGAGATGCGCCAGGCCATGGAGCGGATGCAACAGGCCCTGCAGAATATGGACCGGAAACAGATAGAACAGGCGTTGGAGAATTTCAAATTTTCCCAGGAGGAATTCCAGCAGCGGCTGGATGCGGCCATCGCCTCGCTCAAAGAGCTCAAGCAGGAGCAGATGCTTTCCCTGCTCAAGCAGGAGGTGGACAAAATGGCGGCCGAGCAGAAGGCCGTCAAGGATAGCCTGGGAAAAGTTCAGGGGAAACCAGCCTCCAACAATCTTAAACAGAGGCAGGAGCAGCTGGCTAAAGATTTGGAAACTTCCCTCCAGCAGATGAATGAACTGGCCAAACAGATGAGCGAGGGGAACCCTGAGGCTTCCCAAAAGCTGAAACAGTCGATGCAGAAAGCCCAGTCACAGAACACCATCCAAAAGATGCGGCAGGCCGGCCGGAAAATGGAATCCGGACAGAACCAGGAAGCGCAAGGCCTGCAGCAGGAGGCCCTGACCGACCTGACAGAGCTTTCGGCCGGACTGCAGGGGGCCAAGAACGCCATGGGCTCGCAGCGCAGTCAGGCGGCCTCAAAGGCCATGAGGGAAAAGGCCAAGGAACTGATCAAACTCTCCCAGCAGCAGGAACAGCTCAACCAAAAAATGGAGAACGGATCGAACGATCCGGTGGACCTGGCCTGGAGGCAGCAGGTCTTACAGCGGCAGGCCGCCCGGGTCAAACAAAAGTTAGACGAGCTGACCCGGAAGAATTTTTTGCTTTCGCCCCAGGCTAGCCAAGCTTTGCAGGAGGCCGCCAAACAAATGGAGAATTCCGCCAGCTCCCTTTCCGAAGGCCGGGGCCAGCAGGCCGGAACCAGCGGGAAGGCGGCCCAGGGGCTGTTGAACCAGTCGGCCGCGGCCTTGATCCAGTCTTCCTCCAAAAGCGGCGGGTCTTCCGGATCCGGCGACATGATGGGCGACCTGGAGGGTATGTCCGGAATGCAGCAGAACATCAACCAGGCCAGCCAGGGGCTGATGCCGATGCCGGGCGGGGAGCAGGGCGGGCTTTCCCAAGAAGCCCGCAGCCAGATGGCCCGGCTGGCCGCCGAGCAGGAGGCGGTGCGCCAGGGGATGGAGGAGTTCAACCAGAAGTACGGGGGCCGGTCCGACCTGGCCGGAAAGCTGGATGACCTGGTGCAGGAGATGCAGAAGGTGGCAGATAATATGAAGAACAATCAGCTTGACCGCCAGACCATAGAGCGGCAGGAGAAAATCCTGGCTCGGATGCTTTCGGCCGGCCATTCTTTGAAGGAGCAGGATACCTCGCCGCAGAGGCAGGCCCAACCGGGCCGGGATCAGACACCGGACAGGCCCGCCCAGCCAAACAAGGGCGACCCGGCCTGGAAGAACCTGCCCGACTGGCGCAACCAGCCTTATCCATTGGAATACCGGGAACTGCTGGAGAAGTATTACGAGTCGCTGGGGCGGTGACAGCATTTGCCACAAAGATACGCCAAAAACTATGCACAGGTTATAGTGTGTGTTACTGCGAGAAAGTTTTCTTGCTTTGCAGACGAGTGCCTTCGCCAAAGCTAGTGCCTCCGCTAATTTATTCGCCGTAGCTTTAGCGTAGGTGAAAGCTATGGCACTCTCAGCCAACCTGCTTGCCCCGTTGTGGCGGTGGTCCGCCGTAGTGTGAACAAAGGAGGAAGGCTGATCCGCCGTGCTTGCGCCCCGCCGTTGGCGGGGCGCAAGCACGCCATGCCCCGCCTAAAGGCGAGGCTCCGCTTTGCGGGGCCGTGGGCAGGCGTGGAGGAGAGGAAGCCCAATATAAAGCGTAAGCGGATGGCGCTTGAAGAAGGCAAGCAGGTAGCGTAAGCGAATTAACATGGTTTCGGACGATTAATTTCCTGCTTGATGCCGAAGAAATCAAATCAAGATGATCCTGTAAATCCTGTCAATTTATGCATTTATTTTATGCTTGACAAATACGCCTTTTTGCATTATCATTCACCTTATGAATAATAATCATTCACACCATGAATGGATTTACAAAAAGCGGCTTTTGGCCGGGCCGCTGGCCCAGGCCCTGAAAAGCCACCGGGTTTTGGTTTTAAGCGGCGCCCGGCAGACCGGCAAAAGCACCCTGCTGCAAAACGAGGAGCCCTTTTGCGGCTGGCCCTATATCACCCTGGACGATTACGAGGCGTTGAAGCAGGCCCGCCAGAGCCCGTCCGGGCTTTGGGCCGGTAAGGCCGCCGTGGTGATAGACGAAGCGCAAAAAGCGCCGGAACTGCTGCCGGCGCTTAAACGTGATGTTGACCGGGGTAAAGTCAGGGCGGTGCTGTCCGGTTCCTCCAACCCGCTTTTGATGAAGCATGTCTCCGAAAGCCTGGCCGGGCGGGCGGCCTATTTCGGGCTGGGGCCGATGTCCCTTTCCGAGGAAGCCGGCCATCCGCCCAAAGCCGGTTGGGCCGGGCTGATGAACGGCCAGCCGTCCAAACCGCAGGCCGTCCCCCAAAGGGATTATCTGAATCTTATGCTGCGGGGGATGCTGCCTCCGTTGCTGTGGCTGGACGGCGAAAAACAGCGGGCACTTTGGTGGGAAAGCTATGTGGCCACCTATTTGGAGCGGGACTTAAGGCAGATTACGGCCATTGAAGGCCTGCCCGATTTCAGGAGGCTGATGGCCGCGGTGGCCTTGCGCAGCGGCCAGCCAGTAAACCAGACCGAGTTGTCCCGGGAACTGGGCCTAAGCCAGCCTACCATTTACAGGCATTTGGGGCTTTTGGAAGCCACTAATCTGTTTTACAAAATACCGGCCTTCAGCCGTAACCGAGGCAAAAGGCTTTTAAAATCCCCCAAGGCATACTGGTTGGACGCCGGGCTGGCCTGTTTTTTGTCGGGCCATTACGGCCGGGAAGGGTTGAAAAATTCCAGGGAAGCGGGCGGGATTTTTGAAACTTTGGTTCTTTCCCAAATAAAAGCCTGGTCCGAGACCTTAACCCCTAGGCCGTCCGTTTATTACTGGCGCACGGCGGATGGCCGGGAGGTGGATTTTGTAATAGCGCAAGGGCGCAGGGTTTTGCCGGTGGAGGTCAAGCTTGGGCCCAAGGTTACTTTCAGTGATACCGGCAATTTGAGGATGTTTATGGAATATCACCCCGAGGCCCGGTTGGGCGTTGTGATCTACGGCGGGGATAAAGTTGAATTTGTGGACGAAAAAATCATCGCCCTGCCCCTGGCCGCGTTGTTTTAGTTTTAGTTTTTTTGCTTGACATTCACTCCGAAAGCGTTATAATGGCCTTAACGGGTTTGAACTTGAATCAGGAACGATAGAACCGGGACGCTTTGGAACTCAACCCCCGACCCCTTCTCTTGAAAATACTAATCAGAGCGGATAATAGTAGACTTTTTTCCACCGAAACACGCTAAATACGCTAATTATATTGGATTTAAAAGAAACCGGAATGTCTACTAATATACGCTCCCATTAGTAAATAAGGAGTTAAAATGGTAACAGTTGCGCAATGACGAAATATGTGATAGAGGGATAAAAACAAAAGGAGGCGCAACCATGATTACCATTGCCGGGGATATTCAGTATAATGAACTGGCCGAAAAGCGAATAGCATCAATAAAAAACCAAGTGACTATGAACTTTGACAAAAAGTTTAAATCAGTAAAAAAAGATAGTGCAAAAGATACTACAATCAGCAAGCAACCAGGTATCAGGTATCAGGTGCCCTGTTTGATTTGTATGTGTAGCACGCCCTAAGAAGTCCATAACATTAGCCACTATTTTTAGGAGCATCCATAATTGTCTCAGTCACACATCCGTAATTTCTGCGTCATCGCCCATATAGACCACGGGAAATCCACCCTGGCCGACCGCCTGTTGGAGGTCACCGGCACCATCATGAAGAAGGACATGCAGGAGCAGGTGCTGGACAGCATGGACCTGGAGCGGGAGCGGGGCATCACCATCAAGATGCACCCCATCCGGATGAATTACAAATCCAAATCCGGGCAGGAATACGTCTTCAATCTGATAGACACCCCGGGCCACGTGGACTTTGGTTACGAGGTCTCCCGCTCACTGGCCGCTTGCGAGGGCGCCATCCTGGTGGTTGACGCCACCCAGGGGGTGGAGGCCCAGACCGTGGCCAACCTTTATCAGGCCGTCAACCACAACCTGACCATCATCCCGGTGATCAACAAGGTGGACCTGCCCTCGGCCGAGGTGGAAAGGAGCCGGACCCAGATAGTGGAGCTATTGGGCTGCGATCCTTCCGAGATCCTTTTGGCCAGCGCCAAGACCGGGCTGGGGATCCAGGAACTTTTGGAAGAGGTCATCATCCGGGTCCCGGCGCCCAAAGGCGACGGCCAGGCCCCGCTCAAGGCGCTGATCTTCGACTGCATCTTCGACATCTACCGGGGGGCAGTGCCCTACCTCAGGATGGTGGACGGCAGCCTGAAAAAAGGGATGCAGATCAAGTTGTTTTCCAATGAAAAGATATTTGAGGTGACGGAGGTCGGGATCCTTAAGCTGGGCATGTATCCCAAGAACGAGTTACTGGCGGGCGAGGTGGGTTATGTGGTGGCCGGGATCAAGACTGTCTCCGACGCCCGGGTGGGCGACACCGTCACCGACGCCGCCCGCCCGGCCCCGGAAGCGCTGCCAGGCTACAAGCAGGTCAAGCCCATGGTCTACGCCGGGCTGTATCCCACCGAGAACCAGCAGTATCCCGAATTGCGCGAGGCCCTGGAGAAACTGACCCTCAACGATTCCGCCCTACATTACCAGCCCGAGACCTCAAGCGCGCTGGGCTTCGGCTTCCGCTGCGGATTCCTGGGCATGCTCCATCTGGAGATCGTCCAGGAGCGGCTGGAGCGGGAGTACAACCTGTCGCTGATCAACACCGTGCCCAACGTGGAATACCGGGTGATCCGGACCGACGGCCAGGTGCTGGTGATAGACAACCCCTCGGACCTGCCCAATGAGGTCAAGGTGGAGCAGATCGAGGAGCCGTTCGTCAACGCCGAGATCGTGGTGCCGGCCGAGTTCATCGGCAACATCATGAAGCTGGGCCAGGACCGGCGGGGCATCTACCAGAAGCTGGAGTACCTGGACCCCACCCGGGCCCTGCTGTTCTACCAGTTCCCGCTGTCCGAGATCATCTTCGATTTCTACGACAAGCTGAAGAGCCTGTCCAAGGGCTATGCCTCGCTGGATTACGAGTTCCTGGAATACCGGCAGTCCGACCTGGTCAAGCTGGACATCCTGATCAACGGCGACCCGCTGGACGCGCTGTCGGCCATCATCCACCAGGACCACGCCCAGGAATGGGGCAAGCGGCTGGCGGTGAAGCTGCGCAGGATCATCCCCCGCCAGCAGTACGAGGTGGCCATCCAGGCGGCCATCGGCAGCCGGATCATCGCCCGGGAGAGCGTCAAACCCTACCGCAAGAACGTGATCGCCAAGTGCTACGGCGGCGACATCAGCCGCAAGCGCAAGCTGCTGGAGAAGCAGAAGGAGGGCAAGAAGCGGATGAAGCAGGTGGGCAACGTGGAGATCCCGCAGGAGGCCTTTTTGGCGGTGCTGAAGGTGGGGGACGAGGAAAGCGAATGAAAATTACCTTTAAAGCACTTTGGATAGTACTATTGTCAATAACAGTAAATGCTTTACTTGTCGGACAGTTATTGGCTTTTATTGCCACAGATTATCCTCTTTCGACAATGGAACAAAGATATAAATGTGAATATGGGATAGAACATACTATCACCTGTAACGGTGGGAATTATGTATATTTAGAGCCCATAACATTTTCAATAAATTCAAAATATCTTAATCAAAGTCGAAAAATAAGTGCAGAAAAAGCTTTACTAATTGAGTTATATGCCCAAAATCGAAGGTTATCATTAGACAGCATTTATAAACACGAAATATTAATTAGAGATGTGGATAGTAATGAATATTGGATACCCATACAAGAAACGCATTTAACCTCTCTTAAAGACGAGTGGTTTAGCGGAGCTAAGATAACTTTATATTTACTTATGTTGGGAAAAATACATGACAGTTGTATTGTTATAACTAATGAATTTAAAGTAGATGAGGTTGATACAAGTTATTTATTAAATGGTCCATGCTGTGGTGATTCTGCATTATTTACCGTATATGATGTGCCAACAAACAAGGATGTTTATAATATTATCAATGGTCGTGTAAGCAGATTGAGCAAAAATCTATTTAATAAAACAAACTTTGGTTCGTTTGTCGAAGTTCAACATCACCAGCAAATAATGAAAGGCGTAGGGAAAGACATCATCTACTATTCAATATATGGCTGCCTCTCAGAAATATTAGTGGATACAAATGAAAACGTGATAAAAGGAAGAATAATTGCAAAAACAGGTCAAATACCAAATCATAATTATAAAAACAAATTTAACGGCAACCTTGTCTTTGGTTTATATTCATACACACTCGAACCATATCTTGAAGAATTAACAATGTCAAAAGCAATTTATAAATCTGGTGTATACTGGTATGATCCGAAGGTAGTCTTCAATAAAAATCGTAAAAAATCGAATACACATTTAATAACACCGTCCATAAAAATACCTTAAATAACGAATATGTTCCAAAATCCCTTCTCCGACAAGCTCAAGGCAGCCTTCTTCCTGGCCGCTATTCTGCTGGCCTGGGCCGCGGTGGTGGAGTTCTACGCCATCACCGACCAGTCCATCAAGCTGGATATGTTCAAAAAGCGTAACGCCGAGCTGGAGGCCGACCTGAGCGGGCTGGTCTCGCTGCTGCCCGACAAACTGATCAAGGCCGAGGCCGAGAAGCAGGGATTCAAAAGGATATTCATCATGTACAACGAGTCCGGCAAGGCGGTGGAGGTCAAATTCGACCGCAACAAGTTTTAGGAACAAAACCAAGCGGTATCTCGTAGTTTTATTAATTGTCACAGAGACACCCTTCGATACACTCAGGGTAAACTCCGCCACTGAGGTATTTATTTTAAGGATTTGAAATTGGAATGAAAGAAAAGTACACCTTCAAGAAGCTCTGGCACGACTGGCTGTGGCCCCTGATCTGGGCGGTGTTAGTGGTCAAATTGATCATCAATCCTTTTATTCTGGAAGCCTACCAGGTTCCCACCGGATCAATGGAAAGCACCATCCTGCCGGGGGACTGGCTGATTGCCGAGAAATTCAGCTACGGCCTGCACATACCTTTCACCAAGATATCCATCCTGCCGCTGACCTCGCCGAAGTCCGGCCAAATGGTGGTCTTCAAAAGCCCGCTGGACGGGATCAACCTAGTCAAGCGCTGCATTGCCGTCGGAGGGGATACGGTGGAGGTGAGGAACAAAATACTTTACGTCAACGGTATAGAACGGAAAGAATTTTTTGCCATCCACCGGAACAGCTTTGCGGTCCCGCAAATGAACCCATCCCTGACCAATGTCCAGTTCCAGCAGGAATGGGAAAACCGGCAGCTGTTGCAGACCTATGCGGTACGGGATAATTTCGGCCCGGTGGTGGTCCCCAAGAACTGTTTCTTCATGATGGGCGACAACCGCGACGAATCCTTTGATTCCCGTTTCTGGGGGCCGCTGCCGCGCCAGCTTATCCGGGGCCGGGCTTTGTTCGTCTATTGGTCGTTCGACAAACTGTCAAAATATCCGTTTGCCAGCCTATGGCGGCGCTTTCGCCCGCAACGAATCGGCCGGAAACTCTGGTAGTCCGGATTATACCTGCAGTCATTCCCGTCCCGCGTCAAGTGCGGGATAAACTCCAGCGGGCCTGTCCGCCGTAGTTTGCCAATGGCGAACGAAGGAGGAAATCCAAGAAATGCGTGGATTCCCATTTACATGGGAATGACAACGGCCCAAGTCAGCATATAATAAACCGGACAAAACAGCATTTTGCCAAAGTCCAGGTATGTTTAAAAGACAGTAACCATTTTCTTATAAGGAAAACTTATGGCCGTCAGGCAGAACAACGTAAAAAAATCGTGGTACCGAGACTGGGGCGAATCCATAATCTGGGCGGTGGCGATGGCCCTGATCATCCGGGCCCTGGTCATCCAGGCCTTTAAGATTCCCTCCGGCTCTATGGAGGACACCCTGCTGGTGGGCGATTTTTTGATGGTCAACAAATTCGTCTACGGGGTCAAGCTGCCGTTCACCGATAAGAACATCCTGCCCGGGCTGCGCCAGCCCAAAGCCGGGGACATCATCGTCTTCAAATATCCGCTGGACAAGAGGGACTTCATTAAGCGCTGCGCGGCGGTGGAAGGCGATACGGTGGAGGTCAGGAACAAAGATCTGTATGTCAACGGACGGAGGCCGACGGAGCCATACGCGGTGAACAAGGCCTGGGGAGAAAGCATTTCAGTGCCCCAGATGCTGTCCTCGGAACTCTGGCACAACGATTACCAAAGGGACTGGGAACAGCGCAAGTTCCTGAACCTGCCCATGCGCGACAACTTCGGCCCGGTGGCGGTGCCAAAAGGGTGCATTTTTGTCATGGGCGACAACCGGGACAATTCCCTGGACTCCCGCTTCTGGGGGCCGCTGCCCAAAAGCCTGATCCTGGGCAAGGCGGTGTTCATTTACTGGTCATGGGATTCCGAGAACGGCGAGCCGTTCTGGAAGGTCTGGGAGAACGTCCGGTTCAACCGGCTGGGAAATATGATCCGATAAACGGCCCGGGGTCCAATCCGCAGACGCCGTCGTGAGCAGCCCGGCTGAGCTGTTAGGCTGAGTTTATCGAAGCCCTGCCGAAGCCTTAGCCGAACGATTTACACAGGTTTTATCTTGAACTAACAGATGTGCTTTAGAAAGGTATTATCAATGTCGGACCTATATGCAAACCCTAAATATTATGAAATCGCCTTCTCTTTTTGTGATATAACCAAAGAGGTAGATGTGTTTCAAAAATGCATTGCCCAATATTCTAAAATACCCGTAAAATCGGTTTTAGAGCTTGGCTGCGGTAATAGCCCACATTTGCTTGAATTGTTGAAAAGAGGTTATAGATATACCGGCATTGATTTAAGCCGAGAAATGCTTGAGTTTAGCAAAAGTAAGGTCAGCGAAGAAATGTTAGGAAAAGCTACTTTTCTTCAGGCAAACATGAACGATCACTTTACTTGGTTCTATTTATGCCAAAACAACAGCAGAACTGTTATCTCACTTTAAATGTATTGCAGAAAATCTAAATACTGGGGGCTTATATTTTTTAGATTGGTGTGTTAACTTCGCACCATTTTCAGGCACGCAGGAATCATGGACGATGGAAAAAGATAATATAATTGTAAACACTGAATACTCTGGCAAAATAATAAATCATGTTGAGCAATTGTATGAAGAGAACATAGTGTTAAACGTATCCGAAAACGGGCAAGATAAAGTCATCAGCTTAAAAGAGACGAAGCGGGCAATTTATCCTCAAGAATTCTTGTGTATCATAAATAACATAGACTCATTGGAGTTTGTCGGTTGGTGGAATGATTGGGATTTAGGACAAGAATTGGGCAAGGCAGCCAAAATAAACAGGCCTATTATTATATTACTATAGTTTTGCACTTTTATAGGCATTAAGGATGGTTTGTCAGCCTATTTGCAAGCCTTTTCAAAGGGTGGAATATTATTCCTCTCTATGCTGTTGCCCGCGAAAGGCACAATAATCAGGTTCATTTGGGTGGATAACCACAATACTGGAACTATAGACTTTGGCTTACTTTTCTGTGCTGACAGCCTGTCCGCCGCAGGAGGGAAAAGTAACAAAAGAACTCTTGGAGTGCAGGACTTGCGTGATTGCCAACACCGCTGTAATAAGCGCCTTGACTATTTTACAACAGTCAGTCTATTCGGTCATTCCCTAAAGATCGCTACTGCACCCCAAACCACAATTTGCATATATCTTTCCCAGATTGACTGGAAAAGATAGGCCGGAAATCATTCCAAACAGGTTAAAAAGTGCAAAACTATAGTTATATTACGAAAAGTATAAAACCGGCCAGCGAAGCATATAGAAACTTATGGAGACAACCGATGCCCGATCTTCTAGTCAAAGCCGTGGAGTCGGAAAAAGAACTGGAACAATTCATAAAACTGCCCTGGACGATATACCGGAACAACCCCAACTGGGTGCCGCCGCTGATCGCCGAGCAGAGGAAAATGCTTGATCCCGGGCACAACCCTTTCTTTCAGCATGCCCGGGCCGCCTACTTTCTGGCCGTCAAAGACGGCGAATACCTGGGGCGGATCAGCGCCCATGTGGACGACAACAGCAACAAGTTTCACGGCGAGAAGTGCGGGTTCTTCGGTTTCTTTGAATCGGTGGACGATCTAAATGTGGCCAAAGCCCTGTTCACCGCAAAGAATCAAAATGCTTTCCCAGCGGGCCGAACAAAAGGGAATAACCTTCCGTAGCATCAATAAACGCCGGTTTGACCAGGAAGTCAAGATATTCAAGGAGGTCTATAACCAGGCCTGGAGCAAGAACTGGGGCTTCGTCCCCCTGACCGAGGCCGAGATCGACCACTATGCCAAAAGCTTTAAGGATATCGTTGAACCGGATTATGTGATCTTTGCCTTTGACGGGGACAAGCCGGTGGGCTCGCTGTGGGCTTTGCCGGATTATAATTATGCCATCAAGCGGCTCAACGGGAAAATGGGGCCATGGGAAATGATCAAATTCCTCTGGCACAAACGCCAGATAACCCATGCCCGGGTGATGACCGCCGGGGTGATAAAAGATTATCAGAAAAGGGGCATTGAAGCCGGACTGGTGAGCCGGGTATTTGAGAACGCCGTCAAAAAGGGAACTAAAACCGGGGAGCTTTCCTGGGTGTTGGAGAACAACCTGATGATGAATCGGCTGGGCGAAGCGGTGGGGGCCAAGGTTTATAAGACTTACAGGGTTTACCAAAAGAATATCTGAAAATAAAAAAGCCGCCCTGAATCCGGGCGGCTTTCTCAACTCTATTTCTTGTTTCTTAAAAACTGCGGGTTCCAGATCTCGGTTATCAATACGGCCAGGGCCGCCAGCACAAACCCAAAGATAACGTCGATTACGTAATGCAGTCTTAAAAACACCGTGGCCATTATCAGCAGCATCGCCACCGGCAGCATGAAAGCGAAAAGCCTCTTGTGGTAGGCGTAGGCGTAATAGAGCACGATCAGGGTTATTCCGGTATGGCCGGAGGGGAAGCAGTCCCGTTTGTTGAATTCGTTGGCGGTTAAAAAATTCAGGATCTGGTTTCCCCAGAAAAGCCCCTTGACCGGGGCGGACTGCTGGGCAGTCAGGGTGAACCGGGGCCCGATAGCCGGCACCAACAGATATCCCAGGTAAGAGATGAAAAACCCGATGGTCACCGCCAGGAACAAATGTTCCAGCTCGTGATGCTTCTGGTCGAAATGCAAAAAAACAGCCAGGATCACCGGCAGGAAATAATAGCTGGAGTAAGCCAGGGTCAGCACATCCACCATCCAGGGGGTTGTCACACGTTCCAGCCAGACGGTGGGGTGGACGCCGAACAGGGCGTAGTCGATCTTGATCAGATAACCATCCAGGTCCGGCCTTAAGTACTGGGTGATATAGCCCAGGCTTTGGAAGATCGGGAGGATGCCGGCATAGGGAAGCCAGCGCCGCAGCAATTCGAAGAACTTATAGGGCCAGCGGGTGTCCAAATAGATCACCAGGCCGTAGATCCCCAGGGTCAGCCCGTAGATCAGGAAAATCCAGGGCCAGCCTTTGAGCCGGGGCAGGTTGAATAATGTCAGCCCGCACAGTCCGGCCAGGAACCATAAATACAACCATTCTACTTTTTTAAATTTAAACTTTGGCATGTCTCAATTTTAACATTACCGGAATATTAAGTCAATTGCTTATAACTCCAAAATCTGACCGGCAGGGAAAAAAGCTGATAGGGGAAAAAAGCTGACAGGGAAAAAGCTGATATTGACAATTCCATTCAATAATCGTATACTAAAATGCTTGTCATTAAATAGTGTCTGTTAATAAATTGGTACTATGTCATTCCCATGAAAACGGGAATCCAGTGATTTCAATGAGTTCTGGATTCCTGCCTTCGCAGGGATTACCAGAAAACGGAGTTTATTAACGGACTCTAAATAATTCAAATATATGAAGATAAAACTGAACGGAAAAGACATAGAAACCGGAGAAAATACTACGGTTTCCGTCCTATTGGTAAAATACGGGCTTAACGGAAAACCCTTGGTGGTGGAGCTTAACGGCAGCATCATCAAGAGCGGCCAGTATGACGGGGTCCGGCTTAACGAAGGCGATGTGCTGGAAATAGTGCGCCTGGTGGGCGGAGGGTAACCAACCCTGCGACACTGCTCAGGGCAAGAAATCAAAAATCGAAAAATGCTGAAACCATTAGTGATCGCCAGGAGAGAGATAAGGTCCAGACTGTTCCTGGGCACCGGAAAGTTCTCCAGTTCCGCCGTCATGGCCCGGGCTCTGGAAGCCTCGGGGGCCGAGATCGTGACCGTGGCCCTGCGCCGGGTGGAGTTCGAAAACCCGCAGGATGACATCATCTCCCACATCGATCGGAAAAAATACCTGCTGCTGCCCAACACCTCCGGGGCCCGCGCTGCCGAAGAGGCCGTCCGGATTGCAAGATTGGCCCGGGCGGTCACCGGCTGGAATTGGCTCAAACTAGAGGTCACCCCCGAGCCCAATTACCTTCTGCCCGATCCGGTGGAAACATTGAAGGCCGCCGAACTTCTGATCAAGGATGGTTTTGTGGTCCTGCCCTATATCAATGCCGATCCGGTGCTGGCCAAACGCCTGCAGGAGGCGGGCTGTGCGGCGGTAATGCCTCTGGGCTCGCCCATCGGCTCGGGGCGCGGTATCAAGACCGCCGATCAGATCAGGATCATAATACAGCAGGCCATGGTGCCGGTGGTGGTGGATGCCGGGCTGGGCCTGCCATCCCATGTCTGCCAGGCCTTTGAGCTGGGAGCCGATGCGGTGCTGGTCAACACCGCGCTGGCCGTGGCTAAAGACCCGGTGCAGATGGCCAGGGCCTTCAAACTGGCGGTGGAATCATCTTTGGCCGGGAGGGAAGCCGGGCCGATGTCCGAGGGCGAGACCGCTACCGCCTCCAGCCCCCTGACCGGATTTTTGAGATGAGTTCGCTTTATGAGATCATAAATTCTCTGGATGCTGTCCGGATAAAAACAGATTCTCAGAACGTTACCACCGGACAGGTCAAGGCTCTTTTGGAATCGATTAGATCCGGGGACCTTCCCGATCCCAGCGATATATCCATCCTGGTGTCTCCGGCCGCGGCCGAACTGCTGGAGCCCATGGCCCAACTGGCCAAGGCCATCACCGTCAAAAGATTCGGCAGGACCATCCAGATGTATGCCCCTCTGTATATTTCCAATTACTGCAGCAATTCCTGCGTTTACTGCGGGTTCAATGTCTGTAATAAGATCAACCGCCGAACCTCAAGCCGGGAGGAAATATTATCCGAAGCCCGGCTGTTGAAAAACAACCATATCTTGCAATTATTATTGGTGAGCGGGGAATGTCCGGCCGAGGTCAGCGTCGATCTGCTGGAGAGGATTGCCCTGGATCTCAAGCGCCTGTTTCCCTCTCTGTCCATAGAAATATATCCGTTGGATACTCCGGGCTACACGCGGTTTTACGAGGCAGGCATAGACGGGCTGACTATCTATCAGGAGACCTACGACCGGAAGATATACGTCCAGGTGCACCCCGGAGGCCCCAAGAGCGACTATCAATTCAGGCTGGGGGCGCCGGAGAGGGGCGCGGCGGCAGGGTTCCGCCAGATCGACATCGGTTCGTTGTTGGGGCTTAACGACTGGCGGGTGGAATCGCACTACCTGGTGCATCATGCCGCCTATCTGATAAAACACTACTGGAAGAGTCAGATCTCCATCTCCTTCCCCCGCTTAAGGCCGGCGGCCGGGGGATACAGCCCGGAGTTCCCGGTCAGCGACAAGGAACTGGTGCAGATGATCTGCGCCTTCAGGCTGATGCTGCCCGATGCGGGGCTGGTGCTCTCCACCAGGGAGCCGGCCTGGCTGCGCGACAATCTGATCGGGTTGGGCATCACCAAGATGAGCGCCGGCTCTAAGACTGCGCCAGGCGGGTATTTGGACGAGCAGAGCCAGGCGGCCGAAGGGCAGTTCAACGTATTCGACGACCGGCCAGTGGAGGCGGTGGCCCAGAGCATCAGACAAAAGGGTTACGATACGGTTTGGAAGGATTGGGATAGGGGGTTTGAAGATCAGCAAGGCAGCAAATAAATGTTATAAAAGTTGGAAATGTTTTAAACGTTTGAAATGTTGATGGAAAATAAAGAACAACGGCTGAAAGCCTTTAATCAAATAGACCTCTATCCGGTGACCGACCAGGGGCTGTCTCGGGGCCGATCCAATCTCGAAATTTTGGAGGGCCTGATCGCCGGGGGCGCAAAGATCGTGCAACTTAGGGAAAAGCGCCTTTCCCCAAAAGACTTTTACCAAATGGCTGTTGCCTTCCGAGAAAAGACCGCCCAAGCCGGTATGCTGCTGATCATCAACGATCACTTAGACATCGCCCTGGCCTGCGGGGCCGACGGGGTGCACCTGGGACAGGACGACCTGCCGCTGACTGTTGCAAAAAAGCTTGCTCCCAATCTATTAATCGGAGTCTCCACCCACAATCTCGACGAAGTTTTAAAGGCCCAGGAGCAGGACGCTGACTACGTCAACATCGGGCCGATATTTGCCACCAAGACCAAGGAGTTGGCTATGGCTCCGCTGAATCCCCGGGCCATAGGCGATATTGCTCCGCATCTAAAGATACCATTCACTGTGATGGGTGGGATCAACCGGTCCAACATCGAACAGGTTTTGCAGGCCGGGGCCAGGAAGATAGCCGTGGTCACTGCAATCACTGAGGCGGATAATATTGGACAGGCCGTCCAAGTCCTGTGTAAGACCATTAATGCGTATGAATCCTAAAGTTGCCTTTTGGCATCAAATGTTATAATGGAAGATATTTCAAAAAGGAGCAAACAACTCAGATGTACAGCGAAAAAGTGATGGATCATTTCATGAATCCCCGGAACATGGGGGAGATAGAGAATCCCGACGGCGTGGGCATGGTGGGGAATCCCGTATGCGGAGACATGATGAAGATCATGCTGAAGATAGATGAAGACGTGGTGACGGACATAAAATTCAAAACCTTTGGCTGCGGCGCGGCCATAGCCACTTCCAGCATGGCCACCGAACTGGTAAAGGGAAAGACCATCGAAGAGGCCCTGCAGGTAACCAACAAGGCGGTGGCGGAGGCCCTGGACGGACTGCCCCCGGTCAAGACCCATTGTTCGGTGCTGGCCGAGGACGGCATCCGGGCGGCCATCAACGATTATCTGGTCAAGCAGGGAAGGCCGGGGCTTAAACTTTCCGAGGCCGGCCATGCCCACGGAGACGAGCATCAGAAAAAAAACAGTTAGATCCCCGATCGTAGAGTGCCACGGGCAGAGCCCGTGGCACTCTACCCGGGTTACCCGCCTACGGCGGGATTACACGACCTCTGTAATCAACAATTTCTTACTGATAATACAAGACACGAATTCATCCACGGGTAGAACCCGTGGTCTTCTGCGTCTTTGATTAAACTGATATAAAAAAACCCCCGCTGGCGGGGGTTTTTGTTTTACCGGAACGCTCAGGTTACTTTATCAGCACCAGTTTTTTGGTAAATTTTGATTCTCCGGCTTCTCCGCCCAAGGATCCGCCCTTATTATTATTTATAGGTGTGGCGGACAACCGGTAAAGATAAACCCCGGCCGCCAATCTGCGGCTGCCGCCGTCCCGGCCGTCCCATTTGACGGCATAGCTTCCGGCCTGCTGTTTGGCATTGACCAGGGTCCGCACCAATTGCCCGGCCACATTGTAAACCTTCAGCGATACTTTGGTTTCTGCCGGCAGTTGATAGAAAATGGAAGTTGTGTGCTTGAAGGGGTTGGGGTTGTTCTGCAAAAGGGCCAAGACCTTTGGCTCCAAAGCTTCTGGCCGGCCGCCGGCTATTCCCAGTATGGGCTGGACTTTGATATGGATATCATCCAGTACCCAGCCGTAAGCGTTGGTGGCAGTAGAATCAGACTTGAGGCGGAACCTGAAGTTCACGGTGTCGTTGGCTCCCTTACTGCTGAACACAGGATTGACCTCGGCGCTGTCCAAAGCCCAGGCGGTGGTAAGACTGGTGCGGGCTTTAAGGTTTGTCCAGGCGGAGTTGTCCGGGCTGCCTTCTATGAAAAGGGTATCGCTGGCCCCCAGTATTCCTTTCTGCCACCAGAACAGCTTGACGGTTTTGCCGTTGTCGGCATAGGGATCAAGATTGTAGGCGCTGTTCTGTCTCAAGGTCAGCAGAATGTTTGAATTACTGGCATAGTTGGCTGTCCCGGTGCGCATGCCGTAAGGAGCAGTATGGGGTGTGGACGTAAACAACCGCCAGGGGGCGGTACCGCCGGTGGTATCCCATTTGGCGATCTCGGTGGAGTTGTCAAAGTTGGAGACCAGTTCGGAGTCGGCCATCACGAAATAATAATAACCTGAAACCGGGCCCCGCCCCAAATTCTGCTGGCTGGAATTATCCACCGCAGTGACATAGTAATTAACGGTATCCCAGGTGTTGATGCGGACCGGCAGGGTTATCAGTCCGTTGTATGTTCCGCTGCCCGTCATTTTTACCGGCGGGTACTCCGAACCGGAGTTGATTCTGTAATGAAGATAAGTGGAATCCTGAAGCCCGATGTTGTCGGTAACCGTGGCGGTAACGGCATAGGGCCCGTTGAGGTTGATGGTGTTTTTAAGCGCAGTGCTGGAAATGACCGGGTCAACGGTGTCCGCTCCGGCGTAAAATCCGTAACTGGTAAAGGGGGCTTCTATGGGCTTGGCGGTTTTCAGGTCCTTGCTGTTTTGGGCCACGATGTAATACTGGACGGCCTGATTGGTTTGGGCCGGTATGAAGCACTCAAAGGTGTCGGTGGCACCCACCCAGGACATGGCCAGCTTCTGCTCAAAAGGGGCCGAGCCGTCCAAATTGTAATAAAGAAAGGCTTCCTTAACTCCGACGCTGGAACTGATCACGGCCGCCACCCGGTAAGGGGTGGAGGTGTTCTCGGTGTCGGTCAGAGGCGTATGGGCAATGCTGATGTCCCCCAAAAACCAGCGGATGATGCGGTCCATGAAAATCTGCCTCACCGATGATGTGGTGATGGCCTCGTAACCGAAGCCGGTGTAAACTAATTTGGCGCCGGTTACCCCGTTTTCCCAATGCAATCCGGCCCGGCTGGTGGTGGCTCCATAGTTGAAGCAGTATATCGCAGCGCCGTTGGGGGTGAAATAATCGGGAAACTGTTCGATTGACGCCCGCCCCGGCTGGTAGATGGCGGAGGTCAGCCCGTCGGTCAGAGTGTCTCCGGCTATCCCGGTAGCCGAGCTGCCGCCGTCATCGCCCAAGTAGGTGGCTTTTAGATAGTTTTGATAAAAATCGGTGCAGCCGGCGGAATCCAGCAGATATTCGTGGGAGTATATAGTTGTGGTATCCTGCAGGTCCCAGCCGATATCCTGTCCCGAAAGATAAAGCTTGCCGCCCTGAGTAATGTAATGTTTCAGAGCCTTGCGATCCATGGAATCAAGCGAGGGGAAAGCCCATTCGCAGGACCAGATCACCGCCGGGAACATATCCAACATCAAGGAGTCGGGAGTCCCCTGGGTAAGATGTTCGTAATAGTTGTAAAACACGCCTCCGGCGGCCAGGGCATCTTTATAGTAGCTTTCCACCGAGGCCCCGCCATCGTCGTCCACCAGCAACACCGGGGCCTGTTCGATCTGGACATAAAAGGTGTCGGTGTGCAGGTCTCCGTTGGTGTTGATATGTACAGTGAACAAGGCCTGATGAGGCAGGGCGGTGCTGTCCACGGTAAAGCTGTAGGTGGCAACGCTGGCGGTATCGCCGGAGTTTATGGAGCCGAAGTTGCCCGAGGTAGATATTAAATTTACCGCATAGTCCGAGGTGGATATTTCACCGGTAATGGAAGGGGCATCATCCCATCCGTTACGCAAGGTAACTGTCAAGTTCACGGTTTCTCCGGCCCGGGGAATATTGTCGTTGCCGTCAATGGTTTTATGACTGTAATAGCGCGTCCAGGAATTTACCGTAGTAGTGAGGGCTTTATAGGCGTTGACCCTTCCCGCCCCCAGCAGTCCGATATAGGCCGGGTTCTGGGCGTCAATGTTGTCGGCGGAGTGCATCAGCAGGGTGGCTATCATGGCGTTGGTATAGGACGGATAATAGGACTTTACCAGGGCCGCCACTCCGGCCGCCACCGGGCTGGCCATGGAGGTGCCGCTCCAAGAGACGTAAGTGTTGGGATAACCGGTGCTGTATATGGTGGAGCCGGGCGCGGAAATGTCAATAGTGGCGCCGTAATTGGAGAAAGACGATTTGGCGTCCCCGTTTTCGGTGGCGGCCACTGAGAAGGCATTCTCGCAGGCCGAGGGATAATGAGGGGCGGGAGAATCGTCGTTGCCGGCGGCGCAGACCACCAGCGATCCCAGGCCGTTGGCGTAATTAATGATATCCTGTTCGTACTGGCTGAAGCCGCCGCCGCCCCAGGAACAGTTTATTATCTGGGCCCCGTTGTCGGCAGCATACACAATTCCCTCGTAACCGAAATAAATAAGCGATTGGCCATAGTACTGGGTATCATTATCATAGCTGCATTTGATGGCCATCACCTTGCAGTTGAAGCCGATGCCGGCCACGCCCACGCCGTTGTTGGTGACGGCCGAAGCGTCTCCGGCCACATGGGTGCCGTGGTCATTGTTGGAGGCGGTGGGATTGGGATTGTTATCCCCGGCCGGAGATGGGTCAGCCAAATCGGGACCGGCAAAATCCCAGCCCCGGTAGTCGTCCACGAAACCGTTGCCGTCATCGTCAATTCCGTTGTTGCTGTCGGCCCCGGCCTCGCCGGGGTTAAGCCAGATATTGGCGGCCAGGTCGGGGTGGGTGGTCTGCACCCCGCAGTCCACGATGCCCACCGTTACCAGGGTGTCGCCGGTGGAAATGTCCCAGGCCGAAGTGGCCTGAATGGCGGTCAGGAACCACTGGTTTCCGATACCGGGATCGTTGGGGGTAAACTCGGCCTGCCTTAAGTATCGGGGTTCGGCATACTCCACCTGCCCGGTGTTTTTCAATTGCGCGCAAAGAGCCTTGATGTCCGCAGTCTCCGAAACCTTCGCCTGGCAGATCTTGGAAAGCTCCTGTTCCGCTTTGCTCTTGGCCAGGCGCTTATGGGGGTAGATCATTTTTATTTTATCAAGGCCGTGCTGCTGTAATACGACGTCCACCAGAGGCGCCCCGCAGGAAAAGCCCTTGGCGTCCATAACCGGAAAGGTTTTGAGTTTGAAGATCACCACGCCCTTCATGTGGGGTGATATGGCGATCCGGCCGTTGTCGGCCAGGGCGGCCCCGGCCAGGCCCAAAAGAGCCAAGACCAGAAAACCAACCAATGTTTTTTTCATGGGAAATTCCTTATTAAATTGTTAAAAATTTCAATCGGCTGAAATTCATAATTGTTTATGATACTACTTGACCCAGCGATTGTCAAGATATAATTGGGCAAAAAATTGGGCAAAAAACCAACCCCCGATATAAAAGCCTTGAAATAAAACGGAAACAGTGGTATATTAACGCATTAAATATCTGCCAAAAATTCCAAATTATATTGACACAAGGCCTTGTTAATAGTATACTTACTATTTTAGGATGAAACGGAATGCCCACCTACGAATACCAATGCGCAAAATGTGGACACCGGTTTGATAAACTGCAATCCATCAAAGACCAGCCCCTCAATTCCTGCCCGGTCTGCAGCGGCCCGGTGGAGCGCCTTCTTGGAACAGGATCCGGGTTTATTTTCAAAGGGGCCGGGTTCTATGCCACGGAATACCGCAGTTCCGAATATCAGAAAAGCGCCAAAGCCGATTCCGATAAAAGCGCTGTCATACCGACGCCTTCCCCCACCGTTAACAAAAGCTCTGAAGGAGATAAAAAATGAAACAGGCCAACTTATTTCTTCTGGCTTCTTTGGCCCTGGCCTCTCTGGCCGCCGCCCAGCCCGGCCCTTTGGATTTCAGCGGGGCGAACAATTTGAACAACGGACGGGGAAAGCTATTTGACCCTTCCCGGTTCACCATGCAGCAAAGCTTTTCCATAGGCTATGCCGCCTGGGGGAAATCCAGCCTGCTGTCCAACGCCTATCGCAATACCATGAATTACAGGCTTTCCCAGAAGCTGGAAATCAAACTGGACCTGGCCTACAGCTATTTGCCGGCGGCCTTCAATAAATCGGCTTACCGGCTCGACAGCCGCAGCCAGGGATTGTTTCTGCCGTCGTTCGGTCTTAAATACCAGCCCTTCCAAAATATGATCATCCAGTTTGAATACAACAGCCCGGGAAGCTACGGATCAAATTATCTGCTGGGGCGCTAATGCTTTTTACCGAAAAACCCCAGGTCTTCAGGTCTTCTAAAAAATAAAAACACCAAACCACTTAACCAATAGCATTAAAGGAGCAGATATAGCATTTAAAAGTAGGCGCAATCATTTTTGAAGCACCTTAAGATAACCTATTAGCAATGCTATTGCCAAGGGGAAAAGTTATGATCAAACTGACCGCCATAATAACGATAATCGTTTCGCTGATGGCAGCGACTGCTCCGGCCGAGATAAACGGTAACGCAGGCTCCACCGCCCTGTCCTTCTTAAAGATCGGGGCCGGGGCCCGGGCGGCGGGTATGGCGGATGCCGGGATAGCAGCGATAGCCGACGCCTCGGCCTGCTATTGGAATCCCGCCCGGCTGACGGCCATTCCAACCAAGCACAGCCTGCATTTTCAGCATAACCTCTGGATAGCCCAGACCTCGGTGGATGAGATTTATTACGCCTATAGTTCCGGCAGACACCGGCTGGGGGCCGCGGCCCGGATGCTGGCCGCCGGGGATATCCCCTTACGGGAGGAACTTCCGGCCGAGGAACCCATAGCCTACTATCAGGCCTACGATCTTTTTGCCGGGATCTCCTATGCCTTTGCCCCCATTCCGGAACTGGCCATGGGAATCTCCTACCGCAGGTTGTACGAAAAAATTTATCTGGATACAGGATACGGCTATAATCTGCAGGCCGGCCTCGACATCAGGATAAAAAAACTGGGGCTGAACCTGGCCGGCACCATAGACAATCTAGGGCCAAGGTTCCAACTTGACAAAGCCCTTTATAAACAGCCCGCCACCTTCAAATTAGGGGCAGGCTTCAGCCCCGACCGCCTGTTTTTCAGCGGACAGGCCTTGCTGGCTCTGGATGCGGTCAAGGCCATAGACGCCGGCTGGCAGACCAGAACCGGACTGGAATATTTTTGGCGGGATCAGGCGGCCTTGAGGCTGGGCTATAAAACCGGCCACTCCAGTGAAAGTTTCAGCGCCGGTTTGGGCCTGAAATGGAGGGGCTATTCCTTCGATTACGCCTTCGTGCCCCACGAGTATGATTTGGGAACCAGCCACCGGTTCTCGCTGGGGCTGGGATTTTGAAAGCTCCGGCATTCATTCTAACCCTGGCTCTGCTGATCCTAGCCGGGGTGGGAAGCCCCAAGGGGCAGGAAACGGAAAATAAAGTTTACAATGACCGCTGGTTGGCCCAGGACAAGGTTTCGCATCTGGCTTTAAGCGCCGCCTTAGTCGGTTTTAGTTATCACCTGCTGCGCTACGAACAACAGAAACAGAGGGCATTTTCCAGAAATCTGGCGGTGGGACTGAGCCTGGGATGGGGCCTGGCCAAGGAAACCAGGGACGCTTCCAGCCCCAATAATCATTTCTGTTACAAAGATCTGACTGCCAATCTGCTGGGAGCGGGTCTGGGAATAATAATCTTCATCACTAATTAAACGTCATACGGCAGCAATGGGACTAGAAGGCAATTTAAAAGATTTTGATCTGGCCGACATCCTGCAGCTCATAAGCCTGGGCAAGAAGACCGGGGCCCTGAACGTGGGCAGCGAAAGCGACAAAGGGGCCATATTTTTTGAGGGAGGCGCCGCGGTGTTTGCCTCCGCCGGGGATATTCACGGAGACGGCGCCATCACCAGGATCCTGCGCTGGCGCAAGGGTTCGTTCATTTTCAAGCCCGACGAGACAGCGGGCCGGCATAACGTGCAGTCTCCCATCATGCACCTGGTGCTGGAGGCGGCCCGGCAGATAGACGAATGGGAAGACATCCAGAAGCTGATCCCCTCGCTGGACCTTGTTTTAGCCATCGAGGAAAAACCGCCGGCCGGGACCGAGGACATCCAGCTGCAGCCCTTGGAATGGAAGGTGCTGGCCACGGTGGACGGCTCGCGCCCCATTACCCAGATCATCAAAGATTCGCATCTGGGCGATTTTGAGACCTGCAAGGTGCTCTACGGGCTTTTATCCTCGGGCCTGCTTAAGGTTCTGCCGGCCGCCAAGCCCGCTCAACCTGAGGAAAAGCCCCAACTCCCCCTCCTGCCCGCTCCTGCGTCCAAGCCCGCCGCGGTTCAAGCCCCCAAGCCCGGGCCCGAAAAAAGGGGGATTTTGGGAGGGCTGTTCGGCAAAAGGAAATGACGCCGAAGATAAAATTGTTTTGTCGTTTAGCCCCGGGTAATTTCCCAGTAACAATAAGATCAACCGAATAAAGATCGGGATCGCATGAAAACCGTAAAAATCCAGGTAGTAGTCCTTTCTGGACTTTTCGCCCTGCTGCTTCAATCTCCGGCTCCGGCTCAGAAAATTTCCCCGTCCCTGCAACAGGCTCTAAGCCGGGGAGCCAAGGGAACAAAGTATATCTGCTGGGTAACTCTGGCCGATAAGCCGGGGGCAGGTTACAAGAGCATACTGGAGAAAAGGTCCCTGGACCGCCGCCAGAAACTGGGAAGAACTTTAAGCTACGGCGACCTGCCGGTTTCGGGAAAATATATTGAGGCCATCAAAAAATCAGGGACTAGGATCAGGGTGATCAGTCCCTGGCTGAATGCCGTCAGCGTCATGGCCGGAGCCGATCAAATCGCAAAACTGGCAGAGCTTCCCTATGTCGCCAGGCTTGACCTGGTGGCCCGCTTTAGGGCCGAAGACGAACTTAAGACCGCCAAGCCGGCCGGCTCTAAATCGCTATCGGCGCTGGATTACGGCTATGCCGACGGACAGATAAAACTGCTAAATATTAACGATCTTCACGCCAAGGGCTACACCGGTAGCGGCATTCGTATTCTGATCATTGATACCGGCTTTGACCGGCAGCACGAAGCCCTTTTAAGGACCAGCGTGGTGGCCGAGCGCGACTTTCAGAGAATGGTGCACCCCCGGGACCAGAACGGCGATGAAGATACTTTGGCTTTACGGCCGGACAGCATCACTTCCTTTGAGCAGGATCAGGATAGCACTAGGCAGCAAACAAATCACGGCACCGGGATGCTATCCATCATCGGCGGTTATAAAAGCGGGTCTTTGATCGGCAGCGCCTACAACGCCGATTTTGTGCTGGCCAAGACCGAAAAATTGACCGGCAGCGATTTTTACCTGGAAGAGGACTGGTGGGTGGCGGCTTTGCAGTGGGGCGACAGCCTGGGTGTGGATATCGCCACCAGTTCTTTGGGTTACAGGCAATGGGGCGACACCACGGTCAGGGCGTCTTACACCTACGGCCAAATGAACGGCGATGTGGCCTTTTGCAGCCGGGCCGCCGACAGCGCGGTCTCCCGCGGAATAGTGGTGCTTAACTCCAACGGCAATACCAGCAACAACACCAGGCCCGATACCTGTTTGATCGCCCCGGCCGACGGCGACAGCGTTATCGCGGTGGGCGGCGTGCGGCCTACCGACAGGCTCTGGGCCAATCCATCGGTCGGAAACGGAGCCTCTACCGGCCCGGCGGCCGACAGCATAAAGATCCAACGTTTCGGAGGCAGTGATTCGCTGTTTATCCGCCGGATAAAACCGGATATTGCCTCCGCCTGGCAAACTTATTTTGCCAACAATAAGGATACAGTAAATTACAGCGAGATAGTCACTAGCCCAGGCACATCCGGGGCCTGCGCCCTGACCGCCGGTCTGTGCGCCCTGTTGCTGGAGGCGCATCCAACCTGGGGCCCCAAGCAAGTGATGGATGCCTTGAAGCACAGCGGCAGCAACAAAGCCACGATGGAGACTTTTCTGGCACATCCGGAATCTTTGTCCACGGAGTTGGGGATAGACCCCAATTATAATCCCGGTTTTGATAGCATTGCTACCGGCCACAAATATTATATTGACAATACCGGCACTATACACGATTTTTACGACGTTTACCGCATCGGCTGGGGAATCCCTGACGGACTGGCGGCGCTGAATTACACCGCGCCCGAAGTGGCGCCGCCGGAGAGCGACCAGTTGCTGGATCCCTATCCCAATCCCGCCAAGCCGGGCGATGCCGGGATATATCTGCCGTATTTTCTGGCCCGGGATTCTTATAATATAACCATACGAATTTACACCTTGGACGGCAGAATGCTGAGGCAGATGGACTACGGCACCCAGCTGGCCGGGGAGTATCCGGGACAGCGTCAGCCGCGCCAATCCTTGCTGCCTATAACCGGCGGCCGCCCCGGCGGATACTGGGATATGAAAGACGATAAGGGACAGCCTGCGCCCTCGGGGCTTTATCTGGTGATACTTTCCACCGGGTGGAACCAGTCGGTCAAGAAAGTTGTGGTGGTCAGGTAGCCTGTTTTCAATATATTTTAGACAAAATAAAAAAACCTTTAGCCTTTTGGCTAAAGGTTTTTTGCAATCTGACTCCAGCGGTAGGGCTCGAACCTACGACAATCCGCCAAGGGCGGATTAACAGCCGGAATTGTTTAATCGGCATTTAAGGAATTCTCTGCCCGCTCCGCTTTTTAAGAATTTCTCCCTTGCCATGGCTCCGCTCCGGCTTGCATATTCTTCGGAGTAAATAAAATGAAAGAACTGGCTGATAGAATTATTATTAAATCTAAGTTTTTATATCTTCCTATTCCTCTTCATTTTTACCTTCGATAAATTTCTCATAACTATCAATTTTGGCAAAATCAATTTTATAATTCTGATTGTCTATCTTAGTGATTCTAACACTATCTATCCCCAAAAGTTTTAATTTATCATATGTCAACAGTTCGCCTTCTTTAAGGTTTAATACCTTTCTTAATAGCCAATCAGAAAGCGCATTATTAGGATTTGTCATTAATGCTTTTGAGTTTTCTTGACAGAGTTTTGTACTTAAAGTTTCTGTTGTTGGAACATGTAAATTAAAAGGTGTCTCTCTGTCAGGAAAAAATTTTAGATACTTGCTGTGAATAATATTAGGAACTGGAATATAAACCTCGCCGACATCTCTTGTTCTTCCACCTGCGTTCCATTGGTTTAATCCACTTTTTTCTGGAACGACTTTATGACCAACCTTACTTTCTCTTAATGAATATAAAGGTAAAACTACAAAATTAACACCGGCTATTTCACGTTTGGTCAATCTTTTAATTTGTTGATTAAATAATTGATGAATAAGTTGTAATGGGTCATCTAATATCTCAATATCTACTATTAGGGCATCTTGTGGTGTATAGAATTTTTTGAATAATGTGGTTTTGGAGAAATTGAATGAATATTCATTTTTACCGTCTTCAAACGAAATACTTGCTTCTTGAGTTTTTATTTTTTTAATATCATCTATATCGATTAAATCATAGCTGGATTCAAATATTTTTAACAATTGTTTTTTTCGGGCCACGCAATGATAAATTGCTGATTTAATCCCATAGGTTCTGTTTGCAAATTCAATTCTTTCGTTTCTTAACTCAGATAGTCTAATGGCAAGATCATTCCCTGACAGTTTTCTTAATTGATTGCTAAAAACGTTCAGTTCTGTAATTTTTTCCGAGTTGGTTCCTTTGTCAATAAACGTTTTTAATCCAATTCCTACCTCTCCCATACGGGCATCATATGCCAAATCATCTCTTGATAAATTTTCTGCTTTAAACGCCTTGCAAAATATATTCTCAGCAATCCTATAATGCAAATAAGGAGTGTTTGACTCTGAGAATAATCTTGATAAAGAACAAATGGCTTTTAGATAGGCAATATAAGTATTATTATGTTTTAAATTATTTTCGTTCATAATTTTTCCATTTGTTTAATAAATGTTTTTTAATGATAACTGGCTATTTATTGATATTTGTGTTTCTCTAATGCGAGTTTCTGCAATCCTACAAAACTCCATGTTCATTTCAAAACCAATAAAGCGACGATTAGTAAAAATTGCGGCTACAGCCGTAGTACCGCTTCCTATAAAGGGATCCAATACAATATCGTTTTCCTTTGAGGTAGTCAAAATTAAAGGCTTTATAAGTGAAACAGGATATGATGCTTGATGTTCCTTAAAAGGTTCAATACTATTTCTATAAATATCCCTATGGTTGTTTAATCTTTTAGCAATTTCTAAATCAAAATAATATCTTCTCGATTTTACAAAATGGAAAATATGCTCATAAACAGGATAACGTCTATCTGGCGAGTAAGACGGTACAGGATTTGGCTTTTCCCAAATTATTTTATTGCGTAAAATCCATCCCTGTTCTTGCATACCTATAGCAACACGTTCTGGAATCATTAAAAGTTGTTTGTATTGTAGATATTTGCCATTTGGTCTTATTATTTTATGCTCTCTGTAATGTATATCTGTTTTTCTTGCATATCTTCCCTTATTTCTAATAAAACCTTTTGTTCCAAAATAAACATCACCAATATTCAAATAAAAAGAACCGTCTTGACGCAAGATTCTTTTTAATTCTATGGTGAATTGTAATAGATTACTAACATAGTCTAAAGGGGATTCTTCTCTACCTAATGTTTCATTGCCATAAATCCTGCATCCAAAATATGGTGGGCTTGTTATAATCAGATGGATAGAATTAGCAGATAAATTTCCTAGTAACTCTAAAGAATCTCCACAATATATTTTATTTACATTGTGATTTATCATATCTGACTGATAAGCAAGTGTAGAAGTTACACCCTCTTTTACAAAAAGTTGTTTGTTTCTTTTTTGCTTATATAATACTTTTATTTTCATTTTTCACCTTAAAGATATATGTAAAGCCCAAGTTCGTCTGGGCGTCAAGTCTGGCTCCAGCGGTAGGGCTCGAACCTACAACCTTGCGGTTAACAGCCGCTTGCTCCACCATTGAGCTACGCTGGAACTTAAACGTTAATTATATTTTATTTTTAACTAACTGTCAAGTTGAATTTAAAAGAAAAAAACAGGAACATAGATTTCCTGCAAGCAGCGCGGTAATGCGCCCTGCGCTAAAAAAAAGAGATTGATTATAGCTTGGTTTACAAATTCCACAAATACGAAAGCTTGGCAACAATGGTACGGCTTTGCACTGCCAGGTTCCCCAAGGAATTGTCCCGGACCTCATTATATGCCAAATAAAAGATACTCCCCGGAGCAAAGCTCCAGCTTATCAGGCCGTTAAAATTATGGCTGTGGTCCGAGGTGTTCTGCTGGACGAAAACCCTTAAGGCAATGTCCTTGGTAAGCGAGTATTGAAGCCTTTGCCCGGAGGTCAGGTCGGCCCGGTGATACTCCCAGCTTTGGTAATACTGCCAGATGTTACTGGCAGTGAAAGAAAAGGAAAGATTAGATAAAACATTAAGGCCGGACCATATTTCCAAGGTACGGCTATGGCCGAAATAATTCCAATCGTAATTGTAGGCATCGTTTTGGGAAAAATTAAACCCCCCGTTCAGTTTTTTCCTTTCATCGGAGTTGATCCCGGCCCAATAGCTCATGGTTTTTTGCCAAACGCCCTCGACACATCCCCGGTTGACATCCGTCCCGCCCCAAAATCCCCAGGCATTAAAAGTGCTAAAGTCGAAATTAAAAGAAAAACCGTCGCCGTATTTATCATCACGGTATTGCTTGCCTCGGCCGCAAAACAACCCGGCCCATAAAGAGCTTATGCCAAGATTGCTTAAGTCAGGTTTGATTCCTCCTCCGGCCGCCCAGTTTTTATATCCGGCATCGCCCCGATAGCCGAACTTTTTGATGTAAAAATCCCGGCCGATATCCTTCAGGCCGAAGAACAACTGGTAAGAATTAGCATCCCAGTTCAGGGAAGCCTCTCCCAAATTGCCATATAAACCGGAAGCCTGGTTGAGGGATCGGGCAAAAACTCCGGCCATTTTAAAGCGACTCGCAGTTACGTTGGCGTCGGCCACGAACACACTATTGACATCCCCGGGAACGGTGCGGTTGACGCCAAGCAGCCCAATGGTGGAGGATGAAAATATATCCTGGCGCAGGCGTAGTACGCTATAACTGGCATACGGTTCGGTGGCCGGCACGCCGTAGTCATCGTAATCCAATCCTCCGGTCCGGGCTATTATGGCGCCCAAAGTGGTCCCCAAGGATTTACCGGTCAGCTTGCTTCCCCATAAAATTGGCACTGGAAAGGTTGATGTTCTGGGGATCGGCTTCTATTTGGGCAAAATCGGGATTTATGGTGATATCCCAGGCCATATTGGTGGTGGGCGCCCATTTGGCGTCCAATCCCAACTTGCCCGCAGAAATTCTTTGATTCGAATATTTTTCGGTTCTCCCAAGACCATAAGGTAAAATCTCCAGGTTGCGCCCGGGCTTTATTCCGGATAACCCGCACAGTTTGCCGCATTTGGAGATCCGGGGGTAGCCTTCTTGTTTAGTGACCGGTTGCCAATATGACACTTCGTTATTTAAGGCGATGTACCTCCCAAAGTTTATGCCCCAGGTTTGATTTTCGCCGTCGGCGAAACGCAGGTTTTTAAAAGGAATGGCCAACTCGGCGGTCCATCCGCTAGTGTCTATTTTAACGGCCGAAGACCAAACGCCGTTCCAGCTCAAGTCACTGTTTGCGCCATCCTCCGAAAGGTAAGCGTCTCCCTGAATGCCTTTGGGATTGATGAATAGCTTATAAGCTCCGCGTTTATCATTGTAAGTGTCCAGCAGGATAATCACTATATCCCCGTAATCGCCCTCCTCCCGGGGAATAAGCCGGGAGGATATTTTGTCGGGATGTTTATCCTGGCAGTAAAGCGCAAAATAAAGATATTTACGGTCATAACAAATCTTTACTGCAGTTGACTCGATTGACGGCTGTCCCTCTTTAGGTGTTTTTTGGATAAACCCGGAAGCCGAAGGCAGGCTGTCCCAGCAAATATCCAACAAATCACCATCAATAACCGGGGCCTGTTCGGTAAAGACAGCCGGAAGGGATTGGCAACCTGGCGGTAAATTTTGAGCCGGGCAAATAGTGCTTGTTATTAAGCAAAAGACCAGAAAAAGTATTTTCATGGTATTTGATCCGGGCTGAAGATTATAGTAATTGTTTGATAGCGGCTTACAGGCTATTCCACGTAGACTTCCACCCGCTGGCCGGACCCGTCATCCTCCACGTCCACCATCTTGTACTGGCCGTTGACCGCAAACTGGTCAAATAGTTTTTCGATGTCCTCGAAGCTTTCGGCGTCCAGTTTTATTCCCTTGGATTCCATCTGGGACTTGGCCTCATCGGGCATCATCATGGAAAATTTTCCGCCCAGGCTACCGGCAATCTTTAACAGGGTCAGGGGGACGGTCACCCGGACCTTCGGTTTGTCGGTTCCTTTTTCGAAAACCCTGACCTTGAGCCAGCGGGCCTTGCCGTTGGTCCCTCCGGGCGAATCCATGGCGGCCATAAGTTTGGCCGCCTCCTCAGCGGTGATCTTCTTATCCTCCACCATTTTTAAGATG
>JACQXR010000044.1 GCA_016208585.1 candidate division TA06 bacterium
TATTTTATACCGTGCTTTTTTCTTGGTTTTATGTGTGATGCCTTTTTGATTGTTGAGCGATGTTTTCACCTTCTGGCCCCTTTCAGTTCGTTAATCACGGCCGATTATACCAAATTACCCCTTATTCACGCAACAAAGCCACTCAGAAGTATCAATTATCACTAAAGGTGATTGCGGCAAAAAATCAAGCCAAGCATTAGTGTGTTCTCTTCGTTTTCTATTTTCTTGTGCATACTCGAGTTTTTCCAACTCATCTTCTAATATTAAACCAGCTTTTCTGTACGAAAGGTATCTTGAAACTGTAGCAATTTCTTTCAGCATGCGGCTTTGGCGTGTTAATTTACATAATATTTTTTGCTCTAATTCATTTACTTTGCCCGCACTATCTACCAATCCGCTTAAATAAAACACATCATTTTTTAAGCGAGTATTGCCAATTACAGTATCACTTCGTATTATCGGGGGCAACTGCTTAAAATCACCCACTAAAATAACACGTTTTTTTGCTTTACCTGCAGCAAGAAAGACAAGGGGAGGCAATGCCATTGATATTTCGTCGATAATAACCGCATCAAACTCTTGATTCTCTAATTCCTTTGCCACATAGCTTTTTGTTAATGTACAAAAGAGAGCCCGGCTTTCATTTAGTAGAACAGTAGATGCAGCACGTATGTTATCTTTCAACTCATTAATTTTTGTTTGTTCTGTATTTACCAGTAAAGACAGACTATCTATTTCTTTTTCATAGGTTTCTTTAGGTAAGAGGCTTTTGCATGTTGCACCTTGCTTGTCTCTCAATGTATTTAGAACAGCAATAGCATTGGTATGATAATCTTTATTTTGGGATTCCTTTTTTAAGGATTCTTCAGTAATTTCCCGTGATTTGATTGCTTGAGCGATGCTGTTTTGAGCCTTTTCAAGCTTTGATTTTTTGTTAAACCAAGAATGTTCAGCTTTTTCAAGACTATCCTTGGCGATAGTTAGCAGCTCTTGATCGTAGCTCTTTTCTGCTATTAATTCATGAATGGTCTTGTTTGTTTCTGTTAGCCTGTTTGTCAGATGGTTTATTTTGTCGCTATACTCTTCAAGCTTAACCCATTCGCTAATGTATTTTTTACCATATGTGATTTTATCCGTCAATAATTTTATTTCCTGTTCGATTTTTGATATTTGCTCGTTCCACGCAATTGTTCTATTATTTAAGGCCTTATCAAAGACAACATTATCTGGTAAATTATTTGTGCTTTCTCCAATTACACCAAGCCGTAGCACCTTACAAGCAGCTATTATTTGCTGACCGGCCAATACTCCCCTTTTATTGCCTTCTTCTTTTATGGCTTCATATAGTGCTTGATCTACCGCCTTCTTTGTATGGCTTGTTATCAGGACTCTTTCATTCTTGTCAAGTAACGCGGCTAATAAATTTGTTATTAAGTGCGTTTTCCCGGTGCCGGGCGGCCCCCAAACATAAGTTATTTCCGAATTACAGCAACGTATTATTGTGTCGGCTTGTTCAGACCTTAATTCGGTTGATAAATTAGGGGTATATGATTCTGTAGCACTTAAAGGGCCGTTCTTTGGATGAAAGACCAGATTAGCACAGTTCGTTATTGTTGTTTCTTTGTTTTCAATTTTCGAAAGCTTTTCCGATAATTTTTTTAATAGGGCGGTGTCATCAATACTTAACGTTGCCCGATATATCTTTGGAGGTAGGTTTGAACCACTTAGTTTCAATTCAATTGTATTGCCCTCTTGGCGAATTATATCTGCAATGTAAAATAATGTATCATAACATAATTTCCCATCAGCTTCCTCTGGTAACCTCGTGCCGTCAGCCAAATGAAATATATATGTCGCATAATCTTTGCCAGAATTGATTTGTTGACCATACAATAACTCATAGTTTTGTTCGCGACTATTTTTCTCAAGGAATTGTATTTCCCCCACAATAGCTTCATTGAACCATTTTGCTAAATCCCGTGCATTTTCTGGTGGGCGCGTATTATTTATTTCAGATATAGGCATAGCATCACCCCACCACATCGTAATGCCTGATCCGGATATCTACCCCCAGGTCTTTAGCCGTCTGCCTGGCGGCTTCCAGATCCACCCCCGGCAGGTCCAAGACGGTAACGGCGGTCTTGATGCCGGCTCGTCGGCATTCCACCGCAAAACCCTTGACCTCCTGATAGGCCCGGCCGCCGAAGCGGCTGGGGCAAAGCTTGTCGTAAACTTCGCCGCTGTGGACGTTGAGACTGATGGAGACCTCGTCTATCAGGCCGGTCAGCTCCGGCACGACATTGCGTCCGGCGATCAGGTTGCCCTGGCCGTTGGTGTTTAGGCGCACCCGGGATTTTTTCTTTTTCAGATCCTCGGCCACCTGTTTTACTAGATCCAGGCGCAGCAATGGTTCGCCATACCCGCAGAAGACCACCTCCTTGTATTTTGAAGGATCGCCGATGGCGCCGATCACTTCCTGAAGATCCGGCTCCCGTTCCAGCCGTAAATTGTGTCCCTTGATGAAATCGGTCTTCTGACGGATGCAGAACACGCAGGCATTGGTGCAGCGGTTGGTGATGTTGAGGTAGAGCGAGTTCCGGATCTGATAGGCAATCTTGGCCGGATCAATTTTACCGATGTTGAAAAACTTTTTGGCGTTCAAAGTGGTCGCCCGGCAGACATCATCATAAGTCAGCGGATCAAGCAGCTCCGATATTCTCCGGACGATGATCTCCAGATAGGCCGGCTCGTTGCGCGCTCCCCGGTGCGGCTCCGGGGCCAGGTAGGGGCAGTCAGTCTCCAGCAGCAGGCTCTCAATGCCCACAGTTCTCAGCACTTCGGGCAGGTGCTTGGAGTTCTTGAAAGTAACCGGCCCGCCGACCGAAAGCAGGTATCCCCGCTTCTTTGCCTCTTTGGCCATTTCCGCGTCCCCGGCAAAACAATGGAGGACCACTTTAAGGCCGGGGCGTTCTTTCAAGATATCCATAATTTCTTTATGAGCGTCCCGGTCGTGAACCACCGCCGGGAGCTTCAGGGTCTCCGCCCAGGCCAATTGCTTTTTAAAGGCTGCGATCTGAATTTCTTTTGGCGACAGGTTCCGGTGATAATCCATGCCCGTCTCTCCGATAGCCACCACCTTGGGGTGCTTGGCCAGGTTCCCCAACTCTTTAAACGCATTTTCATCAAGGGCCTTGGCGTCATGGGGATGGATGCCCACCGCAGCATAGCAGCAGTCGTACTTTTCGGATAGTTCCACGGATTGAAAGCTGGACTTCAGGTCGTAGCCGACGTTGATGATGTATTCCACCCCGGCCTGCCGGGCCCTGTCTATCACCTGGTCCCGGTCGCGCTTGAAATCGTTCTCGGTCAAGTGGGCGTGAGTGTCGATGATGTTATTTTGAGACATAGCGACTAAAATCTTCCGGTTATCCAGGAAGTTTGAGTTTTTACTTTTCCGACCGCCAGGGCCAGGCCCAGCGGCACCCCGTCAAAGTTGATCTCCAAACTGCTCAGGCGCTTGTGCTCCTGGTTGCGGACAGTTCTTATTCCCAGAGCATAGCCGCCGAGCATCCCGACAGTGGCGGTGCCGGTGATCAAGCGCAGCATACCGACGTCATTATCATGGGGAGCGAAAAGAAAACCGAAGCCGGCCCCGAACAAGGCCCCGCCGGCGGCGGTGCCGGTTACGATAAAACCGTCACCCCGGGAATAATTATAACCTTTGATGTATCTGTGGCCGCAATAAAGCCCGGCCGCGCTACCCATAAAACAGAAGGTGCTCATCATGCGGGCGTCAATTCTAATGAGGTCTTCGTCTCCCTTGCTAAATGCGCAAAGATATAATCCGGCACCGGCGGCCATGCCCGCCCATCCCGAAGTGGCCACAATGGTTGGTTCGCCGTCAGAAAAGTTTTTACCTTTAGCCAGACGGTAGCCCAGGTAAGACCCTCCAGCCAAACCGGCCAGGATGGCAGCGGACATCAATTTTTCTTCAGGGTCTTCCTGAATCGCGTTGAAAAACAAAGGCAGATCGGTCATGCCGAAGGTGGCATAATGGCTGATGACCCTGCCTTGCGGCTTGGTAAAACTCTTTCCCCAGTTATACCCGGCCACCTGGCCGGAAATGCTGGTGGCAAGCATTACTCCGGAAATAGGGCGGCTGCCATCCAGTCCCAAAAGAGCGCTGAGCGCTCCGCCGGCCGCAATCCCCCGGAAACCGTATGCTATGGACATATGCTCCTGACCGGAGGTCAGAGTGCTGTTTTTAGTGAGAAAGAAGGGTATGAAATATGTGGCCGCCGCGCTGGTCAGATACAGGCCGGCCTTGGTTGACCCGCGCTCCGGGTCTATCAAGGAGACCACCGCCGGGCCATACCAGCCCAGCGATAGCGGGATCTGCCAGAGCAGATAGGCGCCCCGCCCCTCCTGATTTAAAACAAGCGCGGCTCCCGAAGTATTGAGAAAGCTATCGACCTTCATTCTCAGGGAGTCATATCCGCTGTTGGTCAGGGGCTTCCGTATTCTCCCATGAGCATTTGACGCTTCAAGGATATAGACCGTATCCGCTTTCCACAATACAGCGTTTTTGAAATCAGCCACGTCGGGAAAGAGGCCGGCCCGGGTCTCAAGTTTCTGGCTCCACTCCAGGATCTTTCCGGCGCTGTCAAAGGGAACCGGGGTCTCTAAAAGCTGGCCATAGGCCATCCCGGCGGCCGACAGCAGAAAAATGGACAGTAGAATCTTTTTCATATTGCTATCTCCAGTATTTCAATCGTTGCCTCCCGGACGTGCTTGAACCGGTCGGCTCCCAGGTGGATCCCGCCGTACCAGCGGGTGACCACGACGCAAAGGTTCTCAGCTTTCCGTTGCCGCAGTATCTCCAGCATGATAACCCCGGCCCCGGTCTCCTTGGAAGGCGAATTATAGCCGTCGTTCTTGTATTCCCGCAGTTTGCCATCGCACCCTCTGATGCGGTAGGCTACGATGTTGTGGTCGGCGGCGCGGAATTTCTTGTCCCTTAAAAGCTCTTTAATCCCGGACTCAAATTCCTCCGCGCTTTTAACAGCAAAAGAGGTGACCGCATATTTTGACTTGCGGTCGACCACGAAGGGGTTTATCTGGGAAAAGGCTTGTTTCACGGCAGCCGTTTTCATATTAGACCAAAAGCATACCACGTAAACGCAGGGCCTGTCAATTGAAATTTGAGGCCACGACATCATTTTATAAGGCAAAAGATTTTCTCTTTACAAAGCCTGCGATTTATGCTTTAATTATCGCTTACCGGCTGGTCAAATATGCGGAAATGGCGAACGAAATTAAATAATGAAGACACCTTTAGAGGTAATACTGATCCAGACGCTGGGCGTGCCCCGGAAACTGGTCCGGCAGCGTTTTGCCGGGATACTTCCCGGTCACGTGCTGATCTGGAAGGGCTCCGAACTGGCCGAGGGCAAACCGCTGGCCGATCTGGTAGGAAGCGCCAAATATCTGATCACCGGCAGCCTGCCAATAGACGGGACGACTATCCGTAACTGCGCGCTGGCCATGATCTCGGTCTCCTTTACCGGGTACGACCACGTGGACCTGGCGGCCTGCAAGGAGAAGGGAATTGCTGTTTACAACACGCCGGGGTATTCCACCGATTCCGTGGCCGAGCTGTCAGTAGGCTTGGCGCTGTCCTTATTGCGGAACATACCAAAAGCCGATGCTCACGCCCGCCAGCCGGAGCTCAACTGGTTTGGGCTCCCGTCCGGCGCGGAATTGCGAGGGAAAACCGTCGGCATAGTCGGCACCGGAGCCACCGGGATGGCTGCGGCCAGATTGTTCGCCGCCTTTGGTTGTAAACTGCTGGGTTATAACCGGGGCAAAAAGGATGAGTTTGAAAAACTCGGCGGTACCTATTGCGATCTGAAGGATCTCTTAAAAGGCTCGGACATAGTTTCCCTGCACCTGGCGCTTAGTGCCGAGACTCGGCATATAATGAACGCGGAACGGATCGCAGAATTAAAACCGACCAGCTATCTGATCAACACCGCCCGGGGCGGCCTGGTGGATGAAGCGGCCCTGGCCAAGGCGCTGAATAACGGAGAACTGGCGGGCGCCGGGTTGGATGTGTTCGGGAACGAGCCGCCGGCCAGGGATAATCCTTTGCTGACTGCCCAAAATACAGCGTTGACGCCGCATTTAGGCTATAAGACGCAGGAGGCGCTATTGAGGAAGTTGGAAGTGACATTCAGGAATATTTCGGATTTTGAAAAGGGGATAGAAACTAACAGAGTGGCATAAAAAGCACGATATAGATTTCGCAACACCCATCAGACAATATTGTTTTAAGGAAGGAAACATTATAAGATGGAGAATTATTACGATGACAAATACAAACAAAACGGCTTTTATTGGGGGAAAACACCTTCAAAAACATGCTATAAAGCATTAGAACTCTTACCGCCCGTTAAACCCCTTAAATTACTTGTGATTGGTTGTGGCGAGGGCCGGAACGCTATCTTTTTTGCCAGAAATGGATATCAAGTGACGGCCTTTGATCTATCTGCAAATGGTGTTGAAAAAACAAAACGCATGGCAGAAGAAGCAAAAGTATCTGTAAATGTTTTTCAAGCAGATATAAACGAGTATCGGTTAACTGATAATTATGACATTTTATTTTCAACGGGAGTATTGCATTATATACCTTTAGAAAAAAGATCTGAGATATTTGACGATTATAAAAACCACACAAATATTGATGGGCTGCATGTCTTTTCGGTATTTATTAAAAAACCATTTATAGGGAAATCTCCGGAAAGTGAAACAACTGCACAAAAGTGGATATCTGGAGAACTGTTCACACATTATCACGATTGGGAAGTAGATTATTGTACCGAAGAGATATTTGATTGTATGTCAAGTGGAATACCCCATAAGCACGCCACGAATAGAATTGTGGCCAGAAAGATTACATCGCTTGCCACAGGTTAAACATTAGTGACATAAAGCTAAAAATAATATTTTAGTAATATACCTAACGGAAAAGAATGAACATTCACGAATACCAAGCCCGCCAGCTGCTGCGCGACCATGGGATCCCGGTCAAGCCGGATTTCATGGCCAGTTTTGAAACCAGCAAGGGCTAAAGAAGGTTAAGAAACAGTGAAGAAGCTATATTAAATAAAGGCGAGAACTTGAGTAATTTAATAGCAAAAGAATATAAATCATTTGAAGCAATAAAGCATGTCTCGGATGATAGCACTGAATTCTGGTATGCCCGGGAGCTTGCTCCTGTACTTGAGTACGTCCAATGGAGGAACTTTGCCAAGGTATTAGAACGGGCGATACTGGCGTGCAAAAATAGTGGTTATCAGGTTTCCGATCATTTTGCTGGGGTCAGCAAAACGATAGCAATGCCTAAAACTGCCATAAAACAAGTTGTTGACTTCAAACTATCCCGCTATGCCTGTTATTTGATCGTTCAAAATGGCGACCCCCGGAAAGAGGTCATCGCTTTGGGTCAAACATATTTCGCTATCCAAACAAGACGGCAGGAAGTAGCCGACTATTTTAATCAGCTTGATGAGGACAACAAGCGCCTGGTGATACGGGGCGACATCAAGCAATGGAACCAAATGTTGGCCGAATCCGCCCACAATGCAGGAGTTATTACCGATCAAGAATATGCGGCCTTTCAGAATGCCGGTTATATGGGGCTATATGGCGGACTTAAAGTGGAGGATATTCATAAAAAGAAAGGGCTTAAGAAAACCGATCGAATTCTTGATTTTATGAGCAGCACGGAATTGATTGCAAATTTGTTCAGAATATCACAAACCGAAGAAAAACTAAAAAAAGATAAAGCTGCAACTGCTGATGCCGCCAACGAAATCCATTTCATCGTCGGAAAAGAAGTCCGGGGAACAATTGAACGGGTGGGCGGCACCATGCCGGAAAAACTGCCGGTTCCAGGCAAAAGCATCACCGCTATTGAAAGCGAGCAGCTGAAAAAACTTAAAAAATCTCCCCATAAATTAATGCTGGACGAATAAGAACACTCAATAATATATCTAACGGAACAACATGAACATTCACGAATGCCAGGCACGGCAGCTGCTGCGCGATCACGGGGTTCCTAAGAAGCCAGTCCAACACATCGTCAAGGAGGCAAAATAGCATGGCCATATTAGTCGATAAGAAAACCCGACTGATCTGCCAGGGCTTCACCGGCAAACACGGCACTTTCCATTCCCTCAAATGCGCGGAATACGGAACGAAATTCGTGGGCGGCGTGGTGCCGGGCAAGGGCGGGACCATGCACGAAGGATATCCGGTTTTTGACACAGTGGCCGAGGCGGTGGAAAAGCAGAAGGCAAACGCCTCGATGATCTTCGTGCCGGCCCTGTTCTGCCGGGACGCCATCCTGGAGGCGGTGGATGCCGGGCTGGATTTGGTGGTCTGCATCACCGAGGGGGTTCCGGCCAATGACATGCTGTTCATCAAGCGATATCTTCAAGGAAAAAAGACCAGGCTGATAGGGCCCAACTGCCCCGGGGCCATTTCGCCGGGCAAGGCCAAGGTGGGCATCATGCCGGCCGCCATCCACAAGGAAGGTTCGGTGGGCGTGATCTCGCGTTCCGGTACTCTTACCTACGAAGCCGTAAATCAACTTACTAAGCTTGGCATCGGGCAGAGCACCTGCCTGGGCATCGGGGGCGATTCGGTGATCGGCACCACTTTCATCGACGCGCTGGAGCTGTTCCAAGCCGACAAACAGACCAAGGCGGTGCTGATGATCGGCGAGATCGGGGGATCGATGGAGGAAGAGACCGCCCGCTGGATCAAAAAGAATTTCCACAAGCCGGTGGCGGCCTTCATCGCCGGGGCTACTGCGCCGCCGGACCGCCGGATGGGCCACGCCGGGGCCATCATCTCCGGGGGCAAGGGCACCTACGTCGAAAAGGTCAAAGTGCTGAAGTCCTGCGGCATCAAAGTCGCCAAGACCCCGGCCGAGATGGGGGAGACAGTGCAACAATTGTTCAAGAGAGCCTAAGGGACAAACAAGTATACTTTGATAGACTCTACCATAGTCCAATCGGTCAATTTCATGCTGCCGCCAGAGTTCCGGGCAGTGATCGCGGCCCTGCTGGCCATAGCGCTGGGGCTGATTTTGGGTTTTGCCCAACGGAAATCCGTAAATAAATAGTTCTCCCTGAAAAACCACCTAAACACCCCGCTACATCGGGGCAAGCTGCGAAATACACTAAAATCTATTTTTGACAACGTTTTTGTAAAGCCTTGAAAATCAATTAGTTTTACCAATTATAATTTTCGTGCTTTTAGTGTGTTTCGGTGAAAAAAAGTCTTCTTCAGTGGTAACTAAATAGGGAATGTAAACAAAGGGCAGTACGATATGAACGCCATTCAGAAAATGATCATTGCCGGGCGCCAAAGAGATTCAGGGAAACGATTTAAGGTGCTGGACAAATACACCGGTGAAACGATCGCCGAAGTCCACGTTGCCGAGCGCGCCCAAGTCGAGGAGGCGATAACGGCCGCGGAAGGGGCAAAACAAATCATGGCCGATCTGCCGGCCCACCGCCGGGCGTCCATCATCCGCGCGGCCGCCGGGATCATCGAGCAGCAGAAAAACGAGCTGACTGTCACCATCGCCCGCGAGGCGGGTAAACCCTGCCGCTACGCCAAGGCCGAGGTCGAGCGCTGTGTGGAAAATCTCGAATACATCTCCGAGGAAGCCAAGCGCATCCATGGCGAGACTCTGCCGATTGACGCCGGCAGATCGGGCGAGGGGCGCACCGGATATTACGAGCGGTTCCCCATCGGAACAGTGGCCGCAATCTCGCCCTTCAACTTCCCGCTGAATCTGGCTGCCCACAAACTGGGTCCGGCCGTGGCCGCGGGTTGTCCGGCAATCCTCAAGCCGTCCTCGGCCGCCCCGCTCTCGGGGATAGCGCTGGTCCGGGCGTTCGTGGAGGCGGGAGTGCCCGAGGGCGGGATCAGCGTCTTGCCGGGCACGGGCCCCGAGGTGGGCGATCCGCTGGTGAGCGACGGCCGGATCAGCAAGGTCAGCTTCACCGGAAGCAAAGCGGTGGGCGAGCAAATCGTCCGCGCGGCCGGGCTTAAGCGGGTGACGATGGAGCTCGGCTCCAACAGCGGAGTGGTGATCGACCGGGAGGTTGGGGACATCGGCCGCATCGCCAAACGTTGCGTGCTGGGCGCGTTCTATAACCAGGGCCAGGTCTGCATCTCGATCCAGCGGATCTATGTGCATGCTGACCGGTACGACGACTTCGTCGCCTCTTTCAGCGCTCAAGCCTCCAAGCTGAAAATCGGAAACCCAACTGATCCAGCCACCGAGATCGGCCCGATGATCGCGCAGGCAGAGCTGGAGCGGGTCCGCTCGTGGGTGGATGAGGCCATCGGGCAGGGGGCGCGTCTGCTGTTCGGGAACAGATCAGACGGCCCGGTCTATTATCCCACGGCGCTGACGGACGTCACCCCGGACATGAAGGTCGTCAAGGAGGAGGTCTTCGGACCGGTGGCGGTGGTGGTCAAAGTGGATTCGTTCGAGCAGGGCGTTGAGTTATGCGACCAGAGCCAGTACGGGCTGCAGGCCGGAGTGTTTACCGACAACATCAACCGCGCGCTGCGGGCGGTCAGGCGGATCAATGCCGGCGGTGTGATGATCAACGACTTTCCCTCTTACCGGGTCGACCACATGCCTTACGGCGGCAACAAGGCCAGCGGCCTGGGCCGCGAGGGGGCGAAGTTCGCCATCGAGGAAATGACCACGCTGCGGATGGTGGTCTTCAACCAGACGTTATGACCCCTTACTGGACTGTTGGCAAATTCGGAATTCAAATATCACCACCGCTGCAGCCCCGCCGCCACGTTGTTAATTCCTTGACGGAGATCCGGGGACAGAAATTACCTGCCGCCGTAAGATAATTGTCTTCTTGACAATTTGTTTTAAAAGAGGTAACATATAACATATAAATTGCTCTACATAACGCAATCTCAAAAACCAATGGTTAAACATAAACATAAGGGGATGGAAAAATGAAAAAGCTTTCCGCGCTGTCTCTGGTTCTTTTAACGGCCGCAGCCTCGTTGTTGGCCCAGGCCCAGGTGGTGCAGGAAGGGGCCGGCCGGCCGGTAAACGTCAGCCTTTCGTTCGGCGCCTGGATCATCAAACTTCTCATGGCTTTGGGCTGGATCCTGACCGCTTCTATCGGGTTTGCCCTAGGGGTGGGGATCGCCATCAAAGTATTTGACGCTCTTTCCACCAATATCGACGAATGGGAGGAGATCAAAAAGGGCAACTGGAGCGTGGCTCTGATCCTGATCAGCATGATTGTGATGGTGGGCCTATTAGCCATCTCGGTGCTGCGCTAAAACGCACTGCCCCTATCATCACAATTATTTAAAAGGAGAACCCACCATGAAGTGGAAGATCACGATAGCCGCAGTTTTGCTGTTGCTGCTGTTTGCCGTCCCCGGCAGGGCATACATATACAGGGACGGCAGCCTTTCCCGGGGCCAGAGGATATATATTGATATCGAAATAAACTCCGCCGGGAATTACCAAAGCCTGGTCTACATGGGCGCTAACGGAACCCTGGACGCCGACCTGTACATCTATTCGCCTTACGGCAATAAGATATTCACCATGAGCGGATCTTCAACCGGGCAGCCCCCAAGGGTCACCTTCACCTATTCCGGGACCTACCGCTTTGAAATAGTGGGATATAGCGGATCCGGCAACTACCTGTTGTTTTTAGGAGACAAAAATGAATGGGAACAGGTAGCCAGCCGCCAATAATCCGGCAAAACATTATCAGGGAAGGCATGAATAACCGGACTCCTCTTTAGCTTAGCGGCGGACATCGAAAACTCAAGGCGGAATAAAACGGGCCTTAAATGAAAAACAATATGTCTCCGGTGCTGGCCGCCCTGGCCATTGCTTTGCTGACGGCTGGCGGCGGTTGCCGGAAAGAACCTGCGCCCGGGAACATTACTCCAAAGGAATCTAGACCCGGCAAAGTGCTACTTACCATAGGCCGGGCCGTGCTTTGGGTAGAAGTGGCTGAAGATGAGGCATCCCGGTCCAAAGGGCTGATGCACCGCCGGCAGCTGCCCGAAGACGAAGGGATGCTGTTCGTCTTTGAGTATCCCCAGCCTCTTTCCTTTTGGATGAAGAACACCTACCTTCCGCTGGACATAGCCTTTGTGGCCCGGGACGGCAGTATCCTCAATATTCTTAAGATGAAACCTTTGGACGAAGGCCCGCGGTATGCATCCCAGGGTCCGGCCCTTTACGCCATTGAGGCCAATGCCGGGTGGTTTCAAAAAAACGGGATCAAGGCCGGAGATAAAGTGCGTTTTTAAAAATCGCGGATAAAATATTTACGGCGAACAAAAAAGCAACTTTTCCTATTGGCAAACCCTTGCCATCTTCCGGTATTCTTCTACCTTGCCCCGCCTGCGGGCCGTAACACCTTTGGCGTGCCTGTGCGCTGAAGCCCCGCCAACGGCGGGGCGCAAGCGTGCAGGCACGGCAGACATTTACTATGCTCTGGTAAACCTGTACCAGCCTTGGGTGGACCTTTACCATGCTCCGGTAGACCTCTGAAATGCTCCGGTAGACCTCTGAAATGCTCCGGTAGACCTCTGAAATGCCCCGGTAGACCTCTGAAATGCCCCGGTAGACCTCTGTGAAATGCCAAAGTAGACCTTTACCAGCCTTGGGCAGGCTTATAGTATTGTTCTCTTTGCCCGCTTTCCCACCTCATTTTTTGTCTTGACAAACCAAGCCGCTTTATATTATTATAAAATAACCTAAAACCTAATAAGGAGGAAAGAAAAATGGTAAAAAGGCGCTTATTGCGAATTGAACGACAACATGTTTGTCGTAAATATTAAGCATCGGTACCAAATAATAACTGCCCCGTTAAGGGGCCACTTTTTCCAAGCGTGGTCTTGGAAAAAGCGTAGAAAATAACCTAAACCTAATAAGGAGGAAAGAAAAATGGCAAAAAGATTTTTTGCCCTGTCTCTGGCGGCGTTAATATCGTTAAGCCTGCTTGGGTGCGGCAAAGAGAAGCCAACCTCTCCGGCTACCGGTCAGGTAAAAGTAGGAGCTAATGATGCCTCGGGCAAAGGCCCATCTGCTCCCAAAGGGGCCACCATAAAGTTTGAAGGGGTAGTGGTCGCTCTCTACAATGGCTCCAGCTGGATCACGCTTAATCAGGGGAGTCCGGCTACGGTGACCGTTACGATGAGCGATTCTACCCTTCAGATGGCAGTGAATACGCCCGTGTCCGTGGAAGCCGGGACTTATACCAAGGTTAGACTGCAGTTTAGCGGGATCAGCAGTTCAACCTGGGGTGGAGCTAGTATTGATTTTGGCGGCGCTGCCAGTGTTACCATTGAAGCAGCTGCCAACATTCAAGTAAGCGGTAATGCCACCGTTACTATAGTGGTTGACATCAATACCAATAAATGGCTAGATGCGAACGGCGCTTTAACCGCCACCACTGCGATTGATATTAAGAACGCCTTTACCGTGAGTGTCCGGTGAGCGTGAGGTCGCAGTAAAAAAACCTTCCACCAGCCTAAATGGTTTCCGAAGGCAAAAAAATAAATTACTATTCAGCCACAGAAAGCACAGAGGGCGCAAAAAATTCAATTCAAGAAAATCCTTTTGTGATTTATGTGCTTTCTGTGGCTAATCCCGGGAAACGATGATACAAACAAAACAAAAAACAAGGAGGAAAAATGAAGATGTTGAACTCTAGCAAATGGTTGGCGCTGGTAATGGGCTTGGCGGCGCTGAGTTCCAATGCGGTTTATGGCGCGGCCACAACCACCATTGTTACCCCCCCTTATGTGTACCATCCGATTGCCGAAGGGGATACCGCCTATTTCCGGAATGACCTCATTCTTTACAATTACTCGTCGGTAGTAAATCTAGCTAACATGGTTAGCGATGGAGAAGTGCGCATCCGTAGAGCCGGCTGGACAGGGGCCTGGCAAGGGGGATGGCCGCTTGATTTTTTCTGGGGCAATTGGTACGAAGAATGGATGGGTCGGACCAGCAATGTTCCCGGCGGAGACCCCGATGGAATGGTCTACTTCATTGATGCCCAGGCAGAATCCACCGATGCTGCCTGGAATAATCCCGGCTGGGGACCAACTGCTTCTAAAACGCCGATGATCAGGGACCGAACTGCCCCTGACTCGGTAATAACATTCCCTCGAAATTTAGGCTGGGTCAGCAGTGGAACATCCAATGTCTCCGGCACAGTTTATGATGCCCTGGCCGGAGTGGATTCGGTTCTTATCAGAGTTTTTCGCCAACCCGCCGGAACCCTAATTGCATGGGGAGGGGGCGCCCTTTCCGGACCATTTAGAGCCAGGAATTTTACCTGGAGTTGGACAGTGCCGGCCGGGGATCCTGACGGCACCCAATATGATATTGAAACAACGGCTTGGGACAGGGCCTATGATGACCCAGGTTGGGACTCAAAGGGCTATGTTTTAGACAAGTCTCAAGGCAACCAGAACCAGTGGACAATCGCGGTTTATAAGGATACCCAGGCTCCGACCTCCACTATTCTAACCCCGGACAACAATGCTGCCGTAACCGGGACAGCGAGGATAACGGGCATTGCCGATGACAATGATCTGGCGGGAGTGGACAGCGTAAAAATCAATTGCAACGACGGACTTGGCTGGCGCCTGGTTGCGCCGCTTTCCACCCCGGGCAATTACACCAACTGGTATTACGATTGGAATGCCGCCCCGTTAGCCGACGGCGCGTATAACATCCAAACCCAGGCCTTTGATAAGGCAGTGCCTTCCAATATCGAAACGGTTGGCCCGGGGATAATTCTTAATGTGGATAACACCGCTCCGGTTTGGGCGTCTTTGTTGATACAAAATCCGGATGATATCTTTCACAACGGTGAGATCATAACATTGCTGGCTGCCTTGGATGCGCCGGGTTACAACCTGACCTGCAACTTCAGTCCTATTGACAATCAATATGTTACCGGAGCCGAACAGGTGGCGGACAACGGCGACAACACCTATACCATCAGATACGCCATCAGCGAAGTAAACAGCCGGGCTAATGGAAATTACCTGGCGACAGCCACGGCCAAGGACTTTGCCGGCCGCACCGCCAACGACAGCATTTCTTTGCGGCTGGACAACAGCGGGCCGAAAACTTCCGGCGTGGACTTTGCGCTTGACCCGCTGAACGACAACATCCTGAACGCCAACGACACCCTGGCGGCAGTGGTTAAAGACACCAACGGCGTGATAGCGGCGGAATACTTTATCGACAACACGGGTTATGACGGCGCCGGCGCCGCGATAAGCGGGACATTCGGCCCGGATTCGGTTCTGGTCAAGGGCTTTTTGAACATCGGCGGGTTAAGCCAGGGGCGGCATACCGCTTATGTCCATGGCCAGGACTCCACCAGGGTCTGGGGCGGTTATGCCTCGCTGAACTTCACGGTGGACACCCAGGGGCCGAGCATTGAGAACCTGTCCGTAATTTATCCTAACGGACAAACAGCAGTCACAGTTAATGACCCTGTAACCATCACCGCATTAATCAGGGATGTTACAACCGAGGTGGATACTTTGACCGTTCGGGCGGATGCCACCAGCCCCAATGGTAACACCAGCGTCAGGATGTATGACGACGGCGCCCATGGCGATTATGCCGCCGGCGATAAGGTCTATACCGCCAAAGTAGCGGTGACCAATACTTTTTCCGGTCCGGTAACAATTACGGTTTGGGCCTCGGATATAGTTCCCAACGCCAGTTCGGTTTCCGGTTTGAACCTCATCGTTCCTGAGGTGGCTAAAGATATCGGGCCTGCCGGCGGGACGGTGAAACTGGCCGATGGAGCTAAATTAATGGTGCCGGTCGGCGCCTTAAACAAGACGGTTCGTATTTCTATCAAACGTTTTTCACCCCTGGCAACGCCTGAAGCTACCAAGACCTTGTTTAGACATGGCTACCAGATTTTGCCGGCTAACCTGATATTCAATCAGGATGCCGAGTTAACGCTTCCTTATTCTTCCTTTGATTTGGATCCCGACCAGGATGGTACTTTGGAGATAAGCGAGCAGAGAGTGGAGATGTTCTACTGGACTCACGATCAGTGGCTGACCCAAACGGTAAAAAGCAGGCTGACGGACAGCAATTCGGTGTTATCGCAAGTAAATCACCTGGGGGTATTCGCCCTGGGCCAGAAAAGCGATGCTACAGTAAGCCCACTAAAGGTATGGTGGTCTGAGAATCCCATGGTTTACGGTGGCAACACGCAGTTGGTTTACCAGCTTAACAAGCCGGGCAAAGTAAGTTTGAATATCTATGATATGTCCGGCGATTTGGTCTATTCCTTCTCGGAACGGCCTGGGCTTGCCGGTGAAAACAATTTCTCCTGGGACGGCCGGGCCAAAACCGGC
>JACQXR010000045.1 GCA_016208585.1 candidate division TA06 bacterium
CGTGCGGGGTGTAGACGATATCGTAGCCGGCGACGTAATGCCGCTTGCGCCAATGGTCCTCGATCAGCCCTCGCATCCGGCCGCCCTTGGGATGCCAGTACACCAGGCCGGGGCCGGCCTCCTCATGCAGCGAGAACAGATCCAGTTCCCTGCCCAGCTTCCGGTGGTCGCGCTTCTTGATTTCCTCCAACTTTTTCAGGTGCTCGTCCAACTGTTCCTTCTTGTCGAAGACGGTGCCGTAGATCCTCTGCAACATTTTGTTGCGCTCGTCGCCCCGCCAGTAGGCCCCGGCCACCGAAAGCAATTTGAAATGTTTGAGCCGCCCCGTGGAGGACAGGTGCGGCCCCCGGCACAGGTCGATGAATTCCCCCTGCTTATAGAACGAGATGCCCTCGCCCGCCGGCAGACCTTCAATCAGTTCGACCTTGTAGGCCTCGTCCAGTTTCCGAAAATGCTCCAGGGCCTGTTCCCGAGGCATCTCCTGGCGGACGATGGGGATGTCCTTAGCCGCCAGTTCTGACATCTTTTTCTCGATGGCGGCCAGGTCGGTGGAGGAGAAAGGCTCCTTCCGGTCGAAGTCGTAGTAATACCCGTCCTCAATGGCCGGGCCGATGGCCGCCTTGGTATCCGGAAACAGATCGGTGACGGCCTGGGCCATTAAGTGGCTGGCCGAATGGCGCAGCACCTCCTTGCCCTGTTCTGAGTCGAAGGTTAAGGCCGAGAATTTGGCGTCCCGATTGATTTTCAGGGACAGATCCACCGGCTTTCCGTCGATAGTGGCCGCCAGGGCGGCCTTGGCCAGCCCCGGCCCTATGGATTTTACGACCTCCAGAGCTGAGACGCCGGGTTCAAACTCTTTGATCTTGCCGTCCGGCAGGGTGATTTTTATCATGCTGATTTCCCTTGATAGTTTAGGATTTTATCTGATTAAGCCGTTTATCAATTAGGAACTTAGATAACCAAATTATTATGTTATCATTAAACGTTAAAAAAATCAAGAAAATTCGGGCGACAAAACTCCCGCAATGCCTCAGGTAAGAATGTTACCGGACATAAGCTCAAGCATTGATTTTACTATAGAGATCGAAGATACGCTTGAGCTTTAGTTCGATGGTTCTGCGGAGCAGGAAGGGGTTGAAAGATACAGCCAGGGATTGCAGGGAATGCTTTATGCTGTCGGGAATATCCGGTGACAGCAGGAGTCGTTGGAGTGGTGTCTTGGGCGCATCGTAGCGTTTGCGGGGCTTGGCGGAAGTGTCTGGCGACTTTTCGATGAGTTTAGCCGAGGGGCAGAAGAAGTTGTTAAAGTATCGCCATTCGGTGGTCTAGAGGTCATTGAGTAGCGGGACGAAGTCGGGGTGGTCAAAGCGGTAATAGCCTATCCATTCCCGGACATGGGTCCAGTTCTTTTGTTCAATGTGGGCGTTATCATTCTTGTGGTATGGGCGGCTTCTGGTAAACTGGACGGGGTTGGCGCGATGCCGCAGATATTTTAAGAGATGGTAGTTGAGGAACTCGGAACCGTTGTCGGAGTCAAAGCCGAGGAGCGGGAAGGGCAGGGCTTGCTCGATGTTCTGAATCTGGGCTAAAACGCCGGTTTCGCCTTTTCCCCAAACGGCGCGCTGCTCGGTCCAACCGGTGGCGATATCAACTGTATCGATGGTAAAGACGAATGTTCCCAAGGCGGAATCGCCGCAGTGAGCGACGGTATCGGCCTCTAAAAATCCAGGCTTTGCTTCGTTCCATTGATCGAGCTTGACCGAGATGTGAGTTTTGAGCAGGGTGCCGGGCTTGGTGGTGGCCCGACCGCGGCGGCCTTGTTTGAGGTAGGTGGGTCGGAGGAGACGGTCAATAGTGGCGGCGGAAAGCCGGAGCAATTGAACCGTTGTTTCTTTTGGTAAAGGATCATATACCTGGTCATATCCTGGCAGCCCCAATGATAACAGGGCTTTTAGCCGTTTGCCACAGGGTTGGTTGGCAGCCAGCCAAATACGCTTCAACGGCGGTAAAATGGCTTGATAATCATAGCGTGGCTTTCTCCCTCGTTTTCGAGGGTGGGGTGTAAGGAATGGCCGAAACCGTTTTAGTAACCGGATGGAATGTTTGCGGTGATAGCCGCAGGTAAGGCAGAACTCATCCAGGATGATGGACTTGGCACGGCGGTTGGCGCTTCGGTAGCGCCAATAAAGAGCTCAAACTATGCTCAAACTATGCTCTTGACTTATCCGGCCAAATATGCTAAATTAAAAGTTTAGGGCTGCAGTAAAAAATAAACCATAGTGGTAAGGGCGACCTGTTCAGTCTATGGACTTGGCACGGCGGTTGGCGCTTCGGTAGCGCCAATAAAGAGCTCAAACTATGGATGAACAATATATTGCTTGACAACTCTCCGGTATTTAGCTATAATCACACATAGTCTAAATTTTAATTTAAAGGAGGACCGGGAATGAAGCAAAGAATTTTGCTTAGGACTGCTTTACTGTTGCTTGGGGCGCTGGCGGCCGGGGGCTGCGCTTCCGCCAGGGTAAAGGGCAATATCTACAAAAAAGGCCCGATAGATCTGAAGACCGCCAAGTTTGCCGTCCTGCCCTTCAACAGCGCCAGCTCGGGAAAGACAATGTCCGAAAGGGTCTCCACCGACGGCAACGCCATCGCCGACATCCTGACCATCGAGATGCTGTTCAAGGGATACCAGGTGCTGGAGCGGGACAAGGTCAAGGACATCTTCAAGGAAGTGGCCCTGTCTCAGTCCATCACTATTTCTTCGGACGATCCCAAGAAGATCTCCGAGATGGGCAAATACCTGGGGGTGGATTACATAGTTTACGGCTCGGTGATCCAATACGATTTTGAATTGGCCAAGGGGGGAATGCTCTCCAGGGGCGGCGGATGGAAGACCGCAGTGGGAATCTCGGCCCGGGTGGTGGACGTGAAATCTGCCAGCGTGGTAATGATCTGCACCGCCAGCCAGTCCGGCTCGGATCTGGCCGAAGCGCTGGGAGGCATCAGCCAGGCATTCACCAACGCCTTAAGCGAGGAGAAAATATATGTTTGGCAGTAAATATTTTAAATTAGCTTTGGTTCTAATCGCCGTACTGGCTCTGGCCACAACGGCCTTTGCCGGACCAAGAAAACTGCCCGGCAGGAGCTTCAGGTTCGGGCTGGACCTGGAGCCGGGTTTCAAATTTATCAACGGCAACGGTCTTCAGTTCAATACCGGATTGATATTCAAGTTCAACGAGAAGATTTCGCTGATCCCCCATTTTGGCATGTACCCTTATGAATATGTAAACAAGTATCGTTTTTTGGGGACCACATACTCCGACACCACTTCGGAATCCGCCCTCAACGCCGGCCTGACCCTGCGGATGGAGATACTCAAGGAGGTGTCCACTAAAAACACCCGCTATGAATATGACACCGAAGGCGAGGAGTTCGTGCATTACCGGTATTACCAGCCCCTGCGCCCGTATTTTCAGGCGCATTTGGGAACCTTCATGGGCGGGGGGATGGGGATCAATTATTATATCACCGGGAATACCGCCATGGGACTAGGATTGGATTTTGGGTACAATCTGCTGTCCGAGGATTCCAAAGGCCTGGGTATCATTCCCAAAGGCATAGTGATGTTCGGTTTTTAAATCCGATCATTTCCCGACGAAAAAAACCGCCCCGCAAATTTATCCGCCACAGTCTGCCACGAGACAGACGAAGGGAGGAGTGCGGGGCGGCTTTTTTTATTAACCCCGATTACCATATCTATGTCCTGGGTGGCCCGGGGCTCACCCTGCATACTGGAGGCCGTGGAACCGGTAAGCCTATAGGGTATCCCCGCATTTTCCAGGGGATCCCAGCGGCTTTTCTTAATAATTCCTGTTGTGACATTTCTCCAGCCTTTTAAGCATTAACCGGTGCAGCTCCGGCTCGGACAGGCCGGGGAACCGCCGCCTCAGGCCGTTTTGAAACAGCTGGCGGGAAAACTCCGACAGTTCAAAGGCTTTGCCCAGCCTCTGTTCGGGACTCATGGCCCTGAGGGCTTGGGGTGAATATCTCCTTGATGCCTGCAGCCTTGAGGCCCGGGATGTCGTCGGCCGGGATCGCCCCGCTCCCGAAGACCTTGATGTCCGGCGCGTTCTTTTCCTTGAGCAGTTCCGCCAACACGAGTCACTTGATACCTTTATTTATTGACGCTTCCTTACGATCCGGGATTTTTCAGAATGCTAAAACCTTGGGGTGTTTTCTCCCGAGAATATTTCGTACATCTCTTTTTGCAGACGCTTTTTGATCTTGAACTTGTCCCAGGCCAGCATCTTCTTGTGGCCGGCCCCGAACAGGTACTCGTCGATGTCGAAATCCTTGAGCACCATCTTGGTGTGAAAGATGTTCTCCTGGTAAACGTTGACGTCCACCATCTGGTAATCTTTTAAAAGCTCCTTGGAGAGGTAGTTCTGGATGGAGTTGATCTTGTGGTCAATGTAGTATTTCTTGCCGGAGACGTCCCGGGTAAAGCCCCGCACCCGGTAATCCATGATGGCGATGTCCGAATAAAAACTGTTGATCAGGTAATTCAGGGCCCGCAGCGGCGAGATCACCCCGCAGGTGGAGATGTCAATGTCGGCCCTGAAGGTGCTGATGCCGTTGTCGGGGTGGCTTTCGGGATAGGTGTGAACCGTGATGTGGCTTTTGTCCAAGTGCCCCACCACGTCCTGGTGCTCTAAATTCTCGGCGACGCCGTTGGGGAAATCAAAATGCTCCGGCTGGAGGTGTTGCTCCGAGATCAGCATGGTGACGCTGGCCCCCTGGGGGTCGTAGTCCTGCTGGGCGATGTTCAGCACCTTGGCCCCGATGATGCTGGCCACCTCGGTCAGGATGTTGGTCAACCGGGCCGCGTTGTATTCTTCGTCGATGTACTTGATGTATTCTTCCCGGTGCTTCTGGCTCTTGGCGTAGCAGATGTCGTACATGTTGAAACTCAGGGTTTTGGTCAGGTTGTTGAACCCGTAAAGCTTTAAGCTTTTCAGCGGTTTGACATCGGTCCGGGTGTTTTTGATGTGGGAGATCTGCTGGGATTTGTATCTCATCTTCCACCTTTTATGTTTTTGGGAGCGGTAAAATCGATTTATTAAAGATACACTAAAATAGCGGCAAAAATCAAGCAAAAAACGCAAAAAAGCCGCCCCGGAAACTTGTCCGCCATAGTCTGCAAACTTGTCCGCCATAGTCTGCAAACTTGTCCGCCGTAGTTTGAACGAAGGCGGAAAGCAGACGAAGGAGGATTCCGGAAGCGGCTGTTAACGAAAAGGAGGTCTTCACTCAGCAATCCATAATCACAAAATAATCTAAACGTTCATTGCTGATTGTTTGTTGTTCATTGCTTATTTCTTGTATCCTATGCTGATCGGGGCTCTTATATTTGCCCCTCTCCCGCCGGGTTTGCGCAACGAAGCCGAAGCGTAGTTGTGGGAGGGATTTAGGCTGGCACTGAGGCAGCCCATTTGATTTGCCGTCGAAGTGGAGGGGTCTACACTACGCCCTGGGCCACCATGGCCTTGGCCACTTTAACGAACCCGGCGATATTGGCTCCGGCCAGGTAGTCGCCCTTGGTGGCGTACTTCTCGGAAGCGTCCAGGCACTGTTGGTGGATGGCCTTCATGATCCGCTGCAGTTTCTGGTCGACTTCGTTGCGGTCCCAGTACCAGCGCGAACTCTGCTGCGACATCTCCAGCCCCGAGGTGGCCACGCCGCCGGCGTTGGCCGCCTTGGCCGGCCCGTACAGCACGTTGTTTTCTTGGTAGATTTTGATGGCCGCCAGATTGGATGGCATGTTGGCGCCTTCGGAGACCAGGAAGCACCCGTTTTTAACCATGGCCGCGGCGTGCTGCTCGTTGATCTCGTTCTGGGTGGCCGAGGGGAAGGCGCAGTCGAACTTCAGGCCGCCGTCTTTGACCACGTCCCAAACGCTTTTGCCTTCGTAGTACTTGGCGCTCTTGTATTTCTCGACGTATTCCTTGGCCCGGCCCCGGCGCACGTTTTCGATCTCCATCACGTATTTCAGCTTCTCGGCGTCAATGCCTTCCTCGTCGATGATGGTTCCGCCGGAGTCGGAGATGGACATGGCTTTTCCGCCCAGCTGGGTGATCTTCTCGATGGTGTACTGGGTAACGTTGCCCTTGCCGGAGACCAGGCAGCGCAGGCCTTTGTAATCCTTCTTCTGGGTGGCCAGCATCTCGGCCCCGAAATAGACCGCGCCGTAGCCGGTGGCCTCGGGCCGGATCAGCGATCCGCCGTATTCCAGGGCCCGGCCGGTCAGCACGCCGGTGAACTCGTTGCGGATCTTTTTATAATAGCCGTACATGAAGCCGATCTCCCGGCCGCCCACCCCGATGTCCCCGGCCGGCACGTCGACGTCGGCTCCGATGTGACGGAACAGTTCGCGCATGAAGGACTGGGTGAACTTCATCACTTCCAGGTCGCTCTTGCCCTTGGGGTCAAAATCCGAGCCGCCCTTGCCGCCGCCCATGGCCAGGGTGGTCAGGCTGTTCTTGAAGATCTGCTCGAAACCCAAAAACTTGATGATGCCCAGGTTAACCGAGGGATGGAAGCGCAGGCCGCCCTTGTAGGGACCGATGGCGTTGTTGAACTGGACCCGGAATCCCTTGTTGATCTGGACCTCGCCCTTGTCGTCCACCCAGGGCACCCGGAACATGACTACCCGGTCCGGCTCGCAGATCCGTTCGTAAATCTTCCATTTGACGAACTCGGGGTGCTTGGCCACGGTGGGCTCCAAGGTCTTCATGACCTCTTCTACCGCTTGGTGGAACTCCGGCTCTCCCGGATTTTTTCCCTTGACCTTGGCGATCACGTCGGTGATGTGGGACATGAATCTCTCCTTTTAATAGTTAATTAATAGTGGTGAAATTGTTATAAAATGCCGTTTTTTAGGTTGTCAATGTTTTTATTTGGTTTAACGCCATAACCGCCCGACGTTGCGCGCTCGTCCGCTAGCCAGCCAATGTCCAATGACCACACAACTTGGCAAAGTGCCGTCGAACGTGTGCGCGCGCAATGTTCGGGCGGCGAGTGTTTGGCGGCGTTCGCCTTTTACATTTGTTCGTATGCTTTCAGAAATTCATCTCTTGGGATGTGTGCCTGAGTGAGTATTGTGCGTAACGTCGAACCTCTTATTCTTCGGTGATTCGGCATCGTCACAGGTGTTCGCGTTCCATCTGGATTTTCTCGTTCCATTGCGATGTGTTCACGTATTCGCACCTGACGGAAACCAAGAAGTTCAAATGCCTTGATGCTTTTTTCTTTGGGAGCATCCACTGGAAACTTGGGCATTAGACCGCAACTCCTGCTTCGGCAATAAATGCTTCAAGAATGGATGGCTCAACTTCGATAACTTCCTGCCCAAAAGTCTCAATATGAAACTGGATTGCTGATTTCGCGTCTGCCAATGCTTCCTCGTAAGTATCTCCTTCACCTACGACGACCCCTCTTAGTCCAAGAGGGTAGGCGACATAGCCGTCAGGATGCTTCTCCACGATAATCTTGAATTGCTTTATCATCACAACCTCCTGTGTTTTGCTTGATGGTTCCTATTATACCACGTTTGGGCGGCGAAGGTGCAAGTAATCGTGAGGCTTCGGCGTGCCTGCGCGCTGTAGCCCCGCCAACGGCGGGGCGCAAGCGTGAGCTCAGCCGAACGGTGCGCTTGTCCGCCGAAGCTTCAGCGCAGGCGGGCTTGTCCGCCGAAGCTTCAGCGTAGGCGGGCAGCACCGAGCGGCGGCAAATCTGATTGTTAGCCGACGGTTATCGAGCTTGTCGAGATATGGTGTTGCTGACGCAGGGCGGAGCGATTACTCGCCCAAACAAATCCGGGCGGTAGTATCTTTTGCAGTATCCTTCTTGAGCAATTTAACCTTTTTGTTAAAATCCATCATAGTCTGGTTAATAAAAGAAGATATCCGCTTTTCAGCCAATTCAATGTATTCCTTGTTTGTATCATAACCAACATATTTCCTTTCACTTTTCAACGCTGCAATAGCAGTTTGACCGCTGCCCATAAAAGGATCAAGAATAATGTCGTCTTTGAAAGAATACATTTGAATTAAACGATACGGCAGTTCTTCAGGAAACGGTGCCGGGTGGCCGATGCTACGCGCAGAGACGGCTTTCATATTCCAAACAGAGAAAGTCCACTCCATGAATTGCTCTTTTGATATAGTGTTTTCTTTTTGTCCTTTTTCACGGCTATATGAGCCTTTGGAGAAAATTAAAATGTATTCATGAACATCACGTAATATTGGATTAGCCGCTGATTGCCAGCTGCCCCAAGCGGTTGAAGGGCTGGCGCTGGAACCTTTATTCCATATTATTTCGCCGCGCATGTTATAGCCGATGTCAATCATCATTTTAGAAACATAATCGGATAAAGGTATATATGGCTTTCGCCCAAGATTGGCAACGTTGACGCAAGTCCGCCCGCCATTCACCAATACCCTGAATGTATCGGTAAATACATTTTTTAAAAGTTCTAAATACTCCTTGAGGGTTAAGTCCTGGTCATATTCCTTCGAGGCGTTATAGGGCGGTGAAGTGATCAACTAACGAATACATTTTTTGTAGGCTCATCAAATTTATGAGAAAATACTATTTGATTTATTTCATATAGTTTACCATTGAACCGAACATGTGACAACCATTTATCTTTAAATTCTTCTTCGACGTTTGCATAAGTGAATTGATTGTGGCAATTACCACATACTAAAAGAAGGTTATTGATTTGGTCGCCCCATTGCCTATTGATGTGATGTATTTCATAATATGGTGTTAAGTCCTTTTTTAAAAAACAAAAATCGCATACTTGGCAATGACCAAAATAAATTTTGCCCAACAACAATTTGATATTGGATGGTGCTTTTTCACTGACCTCAAACTCTTTTCTAGTGACTGTCTTCCTTAGTTCTTCCTCAATGCTATACAACAGCCTTTTAAACTCGTTATATTTTACCACCTCCTCGTTAACATCATTCCATTGCACAATATTAATAAGCCTTTCTTTAGCTTCATTTTCATCTTTTGCGACGTCAAATTTGTTTTGTAATTCTTTTGCTATGACAATGTATTTGGACTCAGGAATAAGGCGATAAATGAAATTGTTTTTATCCACTAATTGGACTACGATTTCGTCACCTTCTATAAAACCATTCTTATTGTACCATTCCGCCAATCCACCGATTCTGCATTCATGACTTTTGCTGCGATAGGAAGTATAATTTTTCCTTTCCGGCTTTATATTGTCATCTATAAATACTTGTATTTTCGTATTTTCTTTTGGGAACCAATTGGTCAAAGCTTTAGGAATTGCCAACAAACCTTTATCAATCCTGCTTTGAGTAAGTTTTATGGTTGAATAACTATACCCTGTTTCGCTATGTGCTTTAATCATTTTTCGTTGTCTCCACTTCATCAGCTTCGGACCATGGTTCTAAAGTCGAAAGTAATTCATTTTTATTAAGATACATGTTACGTGCTTTTTCTATGGCTTCATTTTCGTTCTCAGCCGTTATGTCAAAAGTGTTGAAACCACTATAAAAAAGCCTTATAGTATATTGCCTCATGATATTTTCCTTTCTCCCTCAATTTTAGCCAGCCCTGAAACCCTGATATTGATGGATTTTCCAATTGCTTTTAGCATTGAATCCGAACGAAGCAAAGCTGGGTTGCCTTTATGAGTTTTATAATCGCCCATGAAAGCCACTTCTTTATTGCGCTTATTATACGAGTAGTTAGATATGACACTCATTTTGATTTCAAAAATGATTCTGATGTTTCCTGCATCTTGGTCGTTACTTTCGTTTGTGCAAAAAGCCAAATCTGCCCTTGATTGTTTGGTCAAGCCTAATTCTTCGCATTCAACCCCGTTTATGGCAAATAAACCCAATTGCCTTGCAATCGGTGAAAGCAAATCCCTGCACCATTTCTCAGTGAATTGTCCGATCAAGGCATTTCTGCTCTGCATTGTTTGACCTTCTGCGTCATGACCTTTCGGTATGTAAGCGAAATAGCCGTCAGATATCCGGTAAAACAATTGCTCTGGTGTTGCAAAGGATTTTAGAGCATCGCTGAAAAACTGAAGTTCAGTTTCGTTGTTCCAAAGGTTAAATTGCGACATCGTTTCCTCGTTGTGGATTTATATCGATTTTACTACTATACGGTTATTTATTCAATGTAAAAGTTATTACCGTATAACGCCCGGATTTGCGATAGCCCGAAGCGAAGGCGGAGCCCCGCCAACGGCGGGGCGGAAGCATGAGCCAGGGTTTGGGCGGCGAAGGTGCAAGTAATCGTGAGGTGCGCAGCACCGAGCGGCAGCAAATCTGATTGTTAGCCTACCAGGGCTGCGTCAGCGACATCTTGGCTAACGTTTGCGGCTTTGCGAAGCGGGCGCTTGCCCCGTCCGTAGCGTAGCGAAGGCGGGGTATATGGCATGGCTTCTTGCGTGAACCCCGAGCGGACTTGTGGTGAGCAAAGCCGAACCAGTCGAGGGGCAGCAAGAACCATGACATAGCCCGTTTAAGCGGCGGCCACCTTAATGAAATCTTGTTAAGCCGCCGCCGCAAAGGTGTTTGTTAACCGTAGTAGTTAAATTAGTCCCCTAAATTGACAATTAAATCCGAGTTAAACGTGATCCCTCCGACTTCACAAGCAAGCTCAAGGATTATTTTTATATTATTCTTACTATAATTTGTGCCAACCCACCAACCAGGGGATATTTCTTCTGAAAGATCAGCTAAATCATGACGTCCAGGATATAGTTCATTCTTGGATTGCGCAATATAACGCCTACTTCTTCCGTGTTTACGTGATGCAAAGCGATTAAGAAAATTCGGGTCATTTTTAGATAGCATTTTCATTACCTCTACTAAAACCTCTTTTGCGCTTCTTGCTCTATATTGTTTGCCTTTCAGAATGAAACCTATTTGTGAAATATATTCATTGCGTGGGCTTTGTTTTTGGATACTAGATGTAGGTGCTGCGGGTTCAACAATGATGGGACGAAGTTGTTTTTGTAGAAATAATGATACTGTGTCAGGATCTGGTTTATAGCCGCATAGATCGGCAACTTTTTCTGAAATCAAATCAATAAGTATACTGTCTTGCTCTTCAAGTATCTTGTGCCAAGCAACTGGCAAGTTAGATTCAATATCTCGAAGAATTGATTGACTATCATAATCTGTTCTTGCTTCTTTTTCTGCTTTACCAGAACAAACTTGGTCAAAACCAAGATAACGTGTAAAACGAGATATAATTTCATCAATATTTCGTTCAAGTAAATCTAACTTATAAAATCTCCTTTCTTGAATACTGCCTCTTGCGGAAGGTAAATAAAAATGCCATTCTTGGCCATCGGTTAGTATAGCCATTGTTGCACCAGCGTGAAAAGCATATTCAAATAACTTTGTATCAGCACCCTCAAGCTTACCTATATCTTTTACTTCAACGATAATGGCTGGTTTATTTGGTGGGTGGCACAAAGCGTAATCTACAAATAGAGATTCTAAAGGAAATTCGGGGTGAACGATACTCGTATCAAATATTGGCCAATTTAGGGCCTGGAAGATTCTCATTACAACACCACGTGATATAGACGCTTCATTAGTGTAAACCCCGGCACGAATCGATTTTTGAATTTCAGCTATGTGATCTTTGATGTCCATTGTGATTCACCTTAATTTAACTATTACGGCTAACGCCCGGATTTGCGATAGCCCGAAGCGAAGGCGGAGCCCCGCCAACGGCGGGGCGGAAGCATGAGCAAGGGTTTGGGCGGCGAAGGTGCAAGTAATCGTGAGGTGCGCAGCACCGAGCAGCCGCAAATCTGATTGTTAGCCGACGGTTATCGAGCTTGTCGAGATATGGTGTTGCTGACGCAGGGCGGAGCGATTATCCGCCCAAACAAATCCGGGCGTTAGCCAAGATGCCAGAAATTGGGAAGGAGCCAACGGCATCGTTG
>JACQXR010000046.1 GCA_016208585.1 candidate division TA06 bacterium
GCCATATTTTGCCGGCGTTTTCGCCGATAATTGGGTTCCACATTTTCATTCCTCCTTATAAAGAGTTGAAAATATTACGCCGCGCAGCCCGGCAATCATAACCCAAATCACAATTATCCGTTCCCAATAATCCAAGATCTTCCATCGTCCGGCTCGTTGAAAATGTCAAAGGGCGGGTAAAACACCACCGCTCTCGCCGAGGGCGGGTTTGGCCCAAGCTCCGGCTTTAAAATGCCAAACAAATACTTCTGCACCCCGTCTCTCAATAAAAGGTTCAATTCGGCCCAAGTGATGAAAGGGTTGCGTTCTTTATATTTTGACATCGCCATGTCTTGCCTTAACTCCAGAATCGTTTGTTTAATTGGCCCCTGCCCCACCATGATCGCCTGATAGCGGGCAGTTTTAAGCAATAGCGTTTCGCGCTGGTAAAACACGATATAAACGGCCTCCAGCCCAGCATAACAATCCCATTCCAATTCCACCGAATACAGCCTGGGCCATTCGCCGTTGTTGCATCTTGCCCATTTCATGTCAGGCCCTTTCAAAATATGAACACATACTCCGGTTTTTTCCCTTCCACGCCGTAAGCCTCCTTCATGCCTTTATGTAAAAATAGTTCTTTGATTTTCAAGGCAATTTCCGGCGATTCTGCCTGCCAGAATAAAATATTAGGAGAATCGTAAAGCGTTTTGCAATTGGGAGGCGAATCGGCTGTGCCGATGTACCAGACATGATAGGCGATCACATTGGCGTTTTTAACCCGCTCCTCTATTTCCCCAATTATCTCTTCTTTTAAAACCATCGCCGCCCTCCCAAATGAAGGTTAAAGTTTCAGTTCCGGGCGCAAGCTGAGCGCCTCCGCTAGGCGCCCCCGCTGAGGCCTTCGCTAAAGCTAGTGCCTCCGCTAAAGCTTTGGCACACGCTTGCGTGCCGAAACAGCTGCTATGAATAGCTACTACAGCGTGCAGGCACGCTTGCGCGCCGAAACAGCCACTATTAATAGCTACTACAGCGTGCAGGCACGAGGAAGCCATAATATAAAGCCTAAGCGGACGGCCCCCAAGGGTAGGCAAGCATGTAGCGTAAGCGAAAGCTACGGCACTTGAAGAAGCCGAACAAGAAAGCGCAAGCGGACGCCGCAACCGTAATTTTTAAAACGCGATTGACTTTGCCGCCGGTTGCCAAAGGCCCTAAAAACAAACAGGGCCTTAAAAGATTGGTTATTCTTTTAAAGCCACTTTGACCTGCCGGCCTTCCAAAATAAAAGCCATTTTATCCTCCCGGGCCAGCCAGCCCAACCCTAAATAAAGCCAGTTGTCGTCCAATTTGGTTTCCTTTTTGAGGACGGTAATACTGACCGTTCCTTTTTCGGACAACACTTGCCATATTTTGCCGGCGTTTTCGCCGATAATTGGGTTCCACATTTTCATTCCTCCTTATCCCAATAATCCAAGATCTTTCATCGTCCGGTGCCAAAGGCTATAGCCGACGGCGTCCGCCGGCCGGCTTCAGCCGCCCTCAAAAAACATGGCCTGCTTTTCCAACGCGGCCAAATGCCTTTCCTCCCATTCGGCCAGGGCGATAAAGAATTTCCGGAAATTCTCTTCCTGCTTGCTGTCGGCCAGCTTACGGTAAAGCAATATAGCCTTACGTTCCGCTTCGGCGAATTTCTTTACCGCGGACAAGACCGGCTCCGGTTCACCGGCCAGCTCAGCCAGTTTCTTGGAATACAACGGACTGAGTTGATCTTTTCCGTAGTCGACGGGCGGGCTGATTTCGGGAAAATCGAACCTCCCGCTCTGGAGATAATATTTCTCCACCGCGTATTCCAGCATCCGGCGGTGCTTTTCCTCATCTTGGGAAAACTGCATCAAGACGACACGGGCCAATTCATCATTGGTCTTTAAGGCGGCCTGTTTGTAATACAGCGCCGCCTCACTCTCCAGCTGGATGGCCAGCCTGATAGATTTCAATAATTCATCTATTTCCATCGCCGATCACCCGATTATTTTGTTGGCGTTTTGCCTGTAGGGCTTACTTACGATTTTATCCTTTCAAAAGACATGCAAAATTGTAGTGCATTTTTTGTTCCATTATGCCGTCGTAGCATTTTATAATTGCGCTTTATTTTTCTGTTTTCAACTTCAGGCAAGTTGTTATTTTGCAACGCCTAAGTTAAATGATTTCTCTTGGTTCAATGCCCAAAATAATAAAATTCTTATTACATCATACAATTTTTTAAGATTTAAAAAGTGCAGAATGATTATCCCCTTGGTTCAGGAACATCGGCCACCGGCCACTTTGGAACTCATCCCCTCTGTCCCCTTCTCTTAGACAAATTCGGGCTAACATGATGCAAGAGAAGGGGAAGTGAAGGGGTTGAGTTTAGAACCTCCAACTCTCTATATAGTTCTTCCTGAAAAACCCGCTAAACACTCGAAAAAGCGCGAAATGTTGAATTCAGAATATTACTTTAACATATTTTGTGATCAATAGGTTATGGATTTTCTGAGTTTTCGTGTTTTTCGCGTTTTTCGCGGGAAAAGGGGTCTTTTTCAGTGGCAACTATATAATTCTTTCCTGAATAGATGGGATAATCATTAAGTGCAGATATTGTTATGGCGTATTTACCCAGGCGGCCAACCCATTACAGGCTATTATATTGACCTATTATATAATGTCTGCAAGTCTATCCCTTCTTAGTGCAAACCTTGCCCCAGTTGATATGGCTTGCAGCCATACGATATGCCCGACGTAAGCCGAAGAACAGCAAGCGTCGGTTATATCTGGATAGTATCATTGATTTCCTTCATGGACAGGGCGATCCTTTTCCGCTCCAGGTCTATTTCCAGCACTCTCACCTTGACCCTCTGCCCGACCTTGACCACCTCCTTGGGGTCCCTCACATATTTATTGGCCAGCTGCGAGATGTGAACCAGCCCGTCCTGGTGGATCCCGATGTCCACGAAGGCCCCGAAATTGGCCACGTTGGTGACCACCCCCTCCAACATCATGTCCGGCTTAAGGTGTTTGATCTCGGTGACCCCGTCCTTAAAATTGGCCGGCTCGAATTTGTCCCGGGGATCGCGTCCTGGTTTTTTCAGTTCAGATAGGATGTCATTCAGGGTGGGCAGCCCCACCTGGTCGGTGACATATTTTTTAATGTCTATCTGTCCGGCCAGCAGAGGATCGCCCACCAACGCCGCCACTTTGGTTTTTATATCATTGGCCATCTGTTTGACGATTGCATAGCTCTCGGGATGCACGGCCGAATTGTCCAGCGGGTCCGCCCCGTCCCTGATCCGCAAAAAACCCGCCGCCTGCTCAAAGGCCTTTGGCCCCAGCCGGGTTACTTTGAGAAGTTCCTTCCGGTTCTTGAAAGCGCCCTGCTCGTCCCGGTGCTTGACGATGTTCTTGGCCAGGGCCTCGCTTAAGCCGGAAACATAGGACAGCAGCGAATAGGAGGCGGTGTTCAGGTCCACCCCCACGAAATTAACGCAGGATTCCACCGTCTCGTGCAACGACTGCCTGAGCTTGGGCTGGTTGACGTCATGCTGGTACTGGCCCACCCCGATGGACTTGGGGTCTATCTTCACTAACTCGGCCAGCGGGTCCTGCAATCTCCGGGCGATGGAGATGGCCCCCCGCACCGAAACGTCCAGATCCGGGAATTCCTCCCGGGCCAGGTCCGAGGCCGAGTAAACCGAGGCCCCGGATTCGTTGACCACCACCGGCTGGAGCTTGAAACCCTTGTGCTCCCCGATCACCTCCCGGACAAACTGGTCGGTCTCCCGGGAAGCGGTGCCATTGCCGATGGAGGCCAGTTCCAACTTATATTTTCTGGCCAAAGCGGCCAGGGTCCTGGCCGCCTCCTGTTTTTGGGAAGATGAGCTGTGGGGGAAGATGGTGACATACTCCATGAATTTCCCGGTCTGGTCCACCACGGCGATCTTGCAGCCGGTGCGCAGCCCGGGGTCTATGCCCATGATGGCCTTGGAGCCGGCCGGCGGGGCCAGCAAAAGATTCTTTAGGTTCTCGGCGAACACCCGGATGGCCTCGGCGTCGGATTTTTCCTTGATCTCCGAGCGCAGTTCCGTCTCGATAGAAGTGTTCAAGTAGATGCGATAGGCAAAGCCTATCACTTCGCTTAAATACTGGAACTGGGCGAAGGAATTGTCCTTGATGAATTTCCCCAGCAGGTAGCCGTTGATCTCTTCGGTCGGGGCCTCCACCTTGGCCGTAAGCGCTTCCTCGTTCTCTCCCCGCATGATGGCCAGATAGCGGTGCGAGGGAATCAACTTCAACGGCTCCTTGAATTCGTAATACTGGTTGAACTTAGTTTTCTGCTCTTTGAACTCGTCGTTGACCTGGGAGGTCAGGATCCCCTTGGCCATGGTGATCTCCCTTAGGAACTTGCGGACCTCGGCGTCGTCGGAGATCAGCTCCGCTATGATGTACCTGGCCCCGTCCAGAGCGTCCTTGGCGCTGTTGATCCCCAGTTCCGGGTTGATGTATTTTTCGGCAGCCGCCTGGGGCGCCAGGCTTTCGGCTTGCAGCCAAAGCTCCAGGGCCAGGGGCTCCAGACCCTTTTCCTTGGCCACCATGCCCTTGGTTTTTCGCTTGAGCTTATATGGCAGGTAAAGATCTTCCAGTTCCTGCTTGACCAGGCAGGCCTCGATCTTGGCCTTTAGCTCATCGGTGAGTTTGCCCTGTTCCTCGATGCTTTTCAGGATGGCGCTTTTGCGTTCGTCCAGTTCCTTGATGTAATCAAAGCGGTCGCGGATGTCGCGGATCTGGACCTCGTCCAGCAGGCCGGTCTTCTCCTTGCGGTACCGGGCGATGAAGGGGATGGTGGCCCCTTCCCCGAACAGCTCCAAAGTGTTGCCGACCTGAAACGGCTGTAAGCCCAATTCCTTGGTGATGACCTGGGTGATCTGCAGTTCGCTGAGCATGTTTCCCTTCAAAGTAGTTTTGATCGAAAGGTTATCTGAATTTTCGCGACTATTCAGCTATATGTATTTTTATTATAAAGGTAAAGGCCACGGTTGTCAAGGGGGTGCCGGCAGAAAAATGTGAACGAAAAATGGTAACTGTTCAGGCCCTGGTAAAAAGTGTCAATCTTTACCCTGATTTTTCTATTTCAATTGCCATGAGCTTCAGCTCGTGGCTGAAAGATCGGTAAAATATCTCTTGGGGTTTCAACCCCCTATGGTGAATTCATATCCTGAGCTTCGCTGGGGCTAATTTATCCGCCCCCGTTTTGTAACGGGGTAAACTCCGCTTTAGCGGAGGAGGAAGCCTACCGGATTTAACATAATTGCCTGCCACGACCTGAAGGTCGTGCCTGCGCGCTGAAGTGCTACGGCACGCAAGCGTGGCAATAATGGTTGACGAATACATCCTTTTCAATCAATGCCTGAACAGTTACGATAAGTTTACAATATAAAGCCCCCCGATATATCGGGGGGCTTTTGTATTCGGCGGTCTTGGGCGTTATTTTACCGCTATCATCTTCTTTATGGCGCTGAAGTCCCCGGCCTGCAGCCGGTAAAAGTATACCCCTGCCAATAGGTTATGATTGTTCCAGTTTATTTGGTGATACCCGGCCGGCTTTTGCCCTTCGTTGAATGTCTTGATAAGCTGGCCGGCTATGTTATATACCTTTAAGCTGACGTTGGAGGCCCGGGGGAGCTGATAACTGAAGACCGTCCGCCCCCTTGACGGGTTGGGACAGGCATTGCCCAAAGCATAGACCGCCGGCAAAGACGTTTCCGGCCTGCCCGCCACGCCCATAGGCCCGATGGCCTTGAAGCTGTACTGTATAGAGCCGACCTTGTTCAGGCTGGAGTCCTGGGCTATTGCCCGATAGTTGATGGTCAGGGTCTCGTTCACGGCCACTGCCTGCACGGGTATGGAAACCTCAAAGGTATCAGCCGTGCCGGATAGCATTCCCAGAGTGTCCGGACTGCCGCCGTTAAGCTGATAGACCAACCTTACCCAGGCCAGGGCCTGGTTGTCCGTTACCGCCGCTTTCACCGGGTAAGGACCGTAGGGCGCAGCATCGTCGTCCGGCAATGAGTCTATATATGAGATAACCGGAGGCTCGGCCTCTATGTGCTGCAGGTCCCAGTCGGTCAGCTTGGCGTAAACGTCCATGCCCTTTAGCCGGCGGTTGTCCTCCCAGGCGAACAGTATCCGGTCGTTGTTGCAAGCTGCATTCCGGCCGCCGTAAACATACCGGTTAGCCAGGACCTGGTCATTGACCACAACATTGCCTCCCACCGGGACGCCCATTTGATAGACCTGGGCCATTATGGCTGAAATATTGCCCGACGGGTCGTACCGGTAGTCCTCCCAGGTTACCACAAGTTTCTGGCCGTCCGGCGACAGGGCAACGCTGGGGTTGCGTTGAGTAGCAGTCCCGGCATCGTCGTTGACGATGAAGTTTGCCGCCTATGAGCGTGCCTGCCGCGTCATAGCGCTGGCAGTAGATATCGTAATTCGTCCCGTTGCGGGAATCCATCCAGGCCACTACTATTCCGCTATCCGTTGCCGAAACGCTGGGCTGGTATTGACCAGCAGTCCCGACATCGTCGTTCACCTTGAAGTTCGCTCCTAATGGTGAGCCTGTCGAACCATAGCGCTGGCAGTAGATGTCCGCATTCCCGTTGCGGTAATCATACCAGGCCACGGCTATGCCGCTGTCCGTTGCCGAAACGCTGGGCCGGGATTGATTAGCAGTCCCGGCATCGTCGTTGACGATGAAGTTCGCGCCTATTGGCAAGCCCCCGGCATCATAGCGCTGGCAGTAGATATCGTAATTCGTCCCGTTGCGGTAATCCATCCAGGCTACTACTATTCCGCTATCCGTTGCCGAAACGCTGGGATAGTATTGATCAGCAGTCCCAACATCGTCGTTCACCTTGAAGTTCGCTCCTAATGGTGAGCCTGTCGAACCATAGCGCTGGCAGTAGATGTCATAGTTTCCGTTGCGGTAATCCCGCCAGACCACGACTATACCGCCGGCCCAGGCGGCAATGGCTGGGTCAGAGCAGCTGCTGCCGGTGAACTCGTTTACCAGGCAATCCGGTCCGACCGGATTGCCTGAAGGATCGTAGAGGCGGCTGAAGATATTATAGTCCCAGCCGCTGCGGTAATCGTTCCATACTACCGCCAGGCCGCCGTTTGCCAGCATGGCCGCCGCCGGCTCAGATTGGTCGGGATAGCCGCCAGTGGTATCGTCGTTCACCAGAAAGTCGTTCTTTATCAACCCCTTATCGATTGGTTTGGGCAGCACCTGCCCGGCTTGTTGACTATGGCGTTTACGCCCGTGAGGGAGTAGTCTGCCCGCATCAGGGGTGTCATCTCCAGCTTGCCGTTCGCCTGGCCGGAGACACCGCATCCTGGGGTCTTGGGGCCCGAACCAGCGGCCGTGTTCAGGCTGCGGACTGCCGGGATTCAGGCGTAAATGGGGAAGCGGATCCTCCGGGCCGGGCCTGTTTACGGCCCAAACCAGGTTGCTGCCTCCGAAAATGACGGCCGCGGCCAGCAGGCCGAAGATCAGTTTTTTCATCCGGGTTTCCTCCTTTATTGACGTTAGGGGTTTTTGTACTATGAGTAAAGTGTAGCCGGCCTGGGACCGTTGATACCGCCCGGATTTGCGATAGCCCGAAGCGAAGGCGGAGCCCCGCCAACGGCGGGGCGGAAGCATGAGCCAGGGTTTGGGCGGCGAAGGTGCAAGTAATCGTGAGGTGCGCAGCACCGAGCGGCAGCAAATCTGATTGTTAGCC
>JACQXR010000047.1 GCA_016208585.1 candidate division TA06 bacterium
TTCCGGCTGCCAGTTGGTCTATTATATCCACCGAGTTGTCCGGCGCCTGCTGGTAGGGATAATTAAAAGACATTCCTTCGGTAAAAGTGCCGGCGATCCCCTCTATTTTTTGAATATTGCCGGTTGCGGTGGGGTTTCCCGGCCCAACGTATTTGGAACCGAAGAAGGTGAATATGGAGTCCGTGTTGTACATTTCGCCAAAATCGTTTCCGGTCGCCAACAGGCATTTGGAAACATCATTGGCAAATTTTATCAGCGTATCCTGCTGTTCGGGTTCGATGGTTCCGGCGCTGGATCCGTCCTCGGCATAGCCCAAATCCAGCAGGCACATATCGTATTCGGCGCTGTTCAATTTTTGTTTGTCGCGCCACATATATTCCAAGACCTCGGTGTTTGTGATCTGGACAAACAACTGGTTGGGGATGTTGCGTTCCTTAAAGGCCAGTACATAGGCCGAATCCAGCGGGATGTAGAGCGACTCCGGCTCGGCGATGGGATCTTCGTTCCAGCCGGGGGTGGCGGGGTTGTCGTAATCTTTCTTGGGATGATACCAGATGGTGCGCCCGGCGGCCTTGTCGTTGCTGATGTTATAGTTTTCGCCCGCGGCATTCAGGGTATCGTCCTTTTCGGAGACAAGCTTATAATACTGCCCAAAGATGTCGCCCCGCCCGTTGACCCGGGTTTTTGTCAAAATAACGGGCCCGGATCTGATACATAAGGGATGTGTTTTGGGAATCGGCCCAACTGGTCCAGAAGGAAACGTTGTCTATGCCCATAGTCACAGATGGTATCCGGCAGGCCACCGGTGTGATGGAAAGATTGACCTTGATGTTCTGGTTAATGGCATTGGCATCGCGGTCATAGCGCTGGGCATAGATGTCGCCATAGGCGTGGTTCTGATAGCTGATCCAGGCAATAGTGAAATATCCGGAATCCGAGGCCGCGATGGCCGGAGAAAAATGCTTGGCTTCAACATCGCCGTTAACCCTTTTGCTGGGGGTAATCGGCGAAAGATCATATTTTAAATAGCGGAAATAAATGTCGGCTTTGGTGACGCCGTCCCGGTTGTCCTGCCAGGCCACGGCAATGCCGGCGTCGGTAAAGCTTACCACCGGCAGAATGTGGTCCAGCTTTATCCCATCCTCGTTGACCTTGACCTCCGGAGTCTGTGGTTCGCATTTGTAATTGTATACCCGGGCATAAATATCAACCCAGCCGTCCCGGTCATCCTGCCATACCACCACAAAGTCCTGATTGCTGGCATTGACCGCCAGATGAAATTTGCGCCAAGTGCGACGTTTGCTGATGCCATGCATCCGGGTCTTCCACTCGCCTTCTCCGTACACCTTCAATCCGGTGCTGTCGAACACTAACGCTATCGGGCGGGATGGCATTGAGGCCTGCAGCGAAGGGTTGACGGTTGCCCCACGCCGTGAAAACCGAGTGTAGTCAGGCGATGTTATTGTCACGACCAGCGCTTTAAAGAGGGAATAGACAGATCCCTGGGTTTGGTGCAATGGCAAATGATATATTCCTTTGAGCTTCAACGCCGTTTCAATGGCAACATCCGAATAGACTAATCGTCCGCCTTGCCGCTGCGGACCGCGATAATACCAACCGGAAACTATATCATCACTGATCCAAACAGTCATACTCCTTCAGGTGAATTTTTTAATGCGCTAATTATATCATAAAACCCAGTGTTTGTGCAGGTTTTCAGCAGGTTTGTTCAATTTGAACTCACGGATTCAGGTTAGAATTTATGATTTATCAGGTTAGTCCCACAACTCCAGGGTCACCCCGAACGACTGGGTGCGGCGGGGCATGGGGTAGCCGTAGCGGGTCTGGTAATTGGCGTTGAACAGGTTCTCCACCTTGTAATAGACCCGGGCGTCGGCGATCTTTAAAGATAGCACATGGTTGCTGATGATATAGGCCGGAAGATTATCCACCGGATCCCAGTTCCCGGCTTTCTGGATGTCGCTGTACTGTGACCAGAACTTCCAGCCCAGTTTCAGGTCTGGCACGATCTGGATGTCGTTGATGGTGACCGAACCGTTGGCGATGTGCTGGGGCTTAAAGGGCAACCCAGGTCTGCCAATAGTGTCCTGTACCGCCAGACAATAGGTGTAGTTCAGGTCTAAGGTGACCATGTCAAATAGAGTATGACTAGCTTGGAGTTCGACCCCCTGGGTTATGGTTTTTCCGATGTTCGCAGCCTTTGTAAACAAAGTATCGGGCATAAGGAATGTCTGCTGCCCCCAGTCAATTAAATTGGTGGTTTTGGAACGGTAAAAACATAAGGTGCCATTAGTACGTATCGTCCCCAGCTTTAGTCCAATTTCAAATTGAGCATTTTTTTCGGGCAGGAGACTGTCATTCCCGGAATAAACAAAATTTGTACCATAGTAGTTGTCGACTGAATACCAGTATAGGTCATTTAAAGTTGGGGCCCGGAAAGACTGCCCATAACTTGTATAGAAGTTCAAATATTCAAAGAATCCATAGTTAATTGAAAGGGATGGCGATATTTGGCGCTGATAGGCAAAGTCCTTGTCATACCTGGCGCTGCCCACGAAAAGTAAATCCTTTAAAGGCTCCACCTGCTGGATCAAAAAGGCCGCTTTGTGCTTTAACTCGGGCTGGCCCACGTCGGTAATATCGCTCTCTACCATCTGATAGCCGACCCCCACCGTGGTGTTAATCTGGGGCATCCATGAATGCTGATACTGGCCTTCCACATTGGTCTGCAAGGTATAGTTGCGGCTGTCAACAGTGGAATAGATCATGTTCTCTATGGAATTACGAGAGAGGGCCACAAAGCTGTTCTGGTCGTAGCTGGCCTTGAAGCTGAAGTCCTTTCCCCAGTCTTTCTGTCTTTTGGTGGGGGAGGGATAATCCACCGAGCCCGGCACGCCGTTCTGCGACTTATACTCCTGATAACGCAGCTTGGTCTCGATCCTGGAATAGGGTTGGGCAAACAGTTCCAGGAAATAATTGGTGCCGTCGTAGTCGGAATTGACCCTTTGTCCGCCGGTCTTCTTCCAGGTGGCACCCATGGAGGCCGAGGCCCATTTGGCCAAAGGCCGGGAGACGGTGGCCTCCCAAACCTGGGAGCTGTAGCCGCCTTTTTCAAAATTTATCCTGGAATACGGTTTGAGTTGTTTGGAATCCTTGGTGATGATGTTGACCACACCGGCCACGGCGTTGGCCCCGTAAAGGCTGGAGGCCGGCCCCCGCACTATCTCGATACGCTGGGCTTGGCTCAGTATCCGGTTGAGGTCGTAGGATCCGTTCTGGGCCGAGTTGACCGGCAGGCCGTCCAATAAATAAAGCACCTGGTTGGTAGCAGCCCCCCGGATGGAAAGGGACAGGACGCTGCCGATGCCTCCGTTACCGCCCAGTGACGCTCCGGCAGTCTGGGAAAGCCGGTTGGCTGCATCCAAATTAGGAGTCAACGGATCCGGCTCGATCACCGACACCGAGGCCGGGGCGGACCGCTCGGCCAGCGGGGTCCGGGTGGCGGTGACCACCATCCCTTTGAGCCGGTAAACAGGCAGGGAGTCTTTTAGCTCTCCAGATTTGAGCAAAATAGTGCTGTCCGGGATGACCGCAGAAACAACAGCGCTGTCCGGGTTTGTTGCGGTTATAAATAAAACGGCTATTAATGAGAACAACATGGTATAGTATGCTCCTTTGAGGTTTTTAACCTCTGGTGGTCCAGTAGGCTGGTATTTCTGTTTTTAGTAATAGATGCAATTTAAGCTCCGTCTGTTACGGTCGCTTTTGTTTCCGGCTGGGCCGAATAAACGTCACATAATCAAGTCCCTCCTTTCGGGATGAATCTTCTTTTCTCCCTCTTCTCTATCTGGACAATTTTGGAGTTATGAATGGTTATCAGGATCTCGCCATAGTTGATATCCTGGATAGCGGCGATTATTTCATCCAGTATTTTTGCGTCAGATAACTTGGCGTTTTGTTCTGACATATTATTTGCCGGAGGCGGGTTCATATTATTTCACATTAATAATTGTGGCTGGCCGGTTTTAGGGTGCCGAATTATATTCAAGTCGGTTTGAAAAACCTGTTCCAGTATGTCCTTTTTAAAAACGACATCGGGCGGACCCTGGCTGACGATGCTGCCCCGGTCCAACAGCATCAAGTAGTCGCAGTACTGCCCGGCCAGGTTAAGGTCGTGCAGTGCCACCAGCGATAATACGCCTTTGGCTGCGGCCAGTCCCTTGACCAGCGACAGGGTCTGTTTCTGGTGTTTCAGGTCCAGATGGTTGGTGGGCTCGTCCAAAAGCAGGACCGGGGTCGCCTGAGCCAGGGCCCGGGCCAGCACCACCCGCTGGCGCTCCCCGCCGGACAGGCTTCTGATAGGCCGGTTCTTTAAGCCATAACAGTCGCAATCGCGCATGGCCTGCTCGGCGATCCGATAATCATCCGGCCCCTCGGGCTGCAAGGGCCTTAAATAGGGGTTGCGGCCCATCAACGCTATCTCGTAGGCGGTAAAGTCAAAAGAAAAAATATTGTCCTGAAAGACCACAGCCATCTGCCGGGCCAGCTTTTCCGGGGCATACTGTGAATGGCTTCGGTCCGCTATTTTTATTTCGCCTGAAAAGCCTTTCCTATCTAGCATTCCGGCCAGGCACAGGCAGAGGGTGCTTTTTCCCGAACCGTTGGGGCCCAAAAGGCCGACCACCTTCCCGGCCGTCAGGGAAAAGCTCAAATCGTCTAGGGCTTTCACCGGCCCATAGCTGTAGGAAAGGTTTTTTACAGTTATCATAGCCCGGCCCTCTTTTTGCGCCGTAACAAGTAGGTGAAAAATGGCACACCCAGCAGCGAGGTGATCACTCCCACCGGGATCTCCTGGGGAGCGGCGGTCCGGGCCAGGGCGTCGGCCAGCACCAAAAGATTTGCGCCCAGCAGCACCGACAGCGGCACCAGCCTGGAATTCTTGGGGCCTATTATCATCCGGGCCAGATGGGGTACCACCAGTCCCACGAAGCCGATCACCCCGGCCAGCGAGACCACCGCCGCCACCATCAGGGCCGAGGCCAGCAGAATTCTTACTTTTAGTTTCTCCACCGGCAGGCCCAGGCTCTGGGCCGGATGTTCTCCTAAAGAAAGCAGGTCCAGGTTGCGTCCCTGGCTCCAGAGGTAGGCAGTGCAGAGGATGATGGTGGCGGCGCAGACCCACAACAGATAGAGGCTCTGGGTCCCGAAGATCATCCCCAGGTTGCCCATCAGCAGATAGATCATCTCCTGGAGTTGGCGGCCGGCCAAAGCCAGAAGCAGCATGATCAGGGCCGAGAAGAAGGCGTTGACGATTATCCCGGAAAGGATCACGGTCTCCGAGGGCAGCCGGAAGCCCACCCGTCCCAGCCGGTAAACCGCATAGAGGGCCAGCAGGCCGAAGACTAAAGAGAACAAGGGGAGGCTTATGGCCCCGCCCCATCCCGACGAAAGCCCCAGCAGCAGGGTCAGGGCCGCCCCGAAGGCCGCGCCCCCGGAAACGCCCAACAGATAAGGCTCGGCCAGCGGGTTGCCCAAGGCAGACTGCAGGGCCGCCCCCGACGAGGCCAGCCCCGCCCCGGCCAGCATACCCAAAAGCACCCGGGGCAAGCGAATGGCCATCACCTGCGGGTCCGTCAGCAGCCCGAATCCGGCCGGCCCGGAAGCCAGGCCCAGCAAGATGGCCGCCAGGCTGGCGGGCAGCAGGTAATACCAGGCTTTTATTTCACGGCGCATAGAAAATTTCATGCAGTATTTTCAACCCTTCTATAAAACGAGGGCCGGGCCTTAAGATCACATCCTGGTCCAGGCCGGGGTAGATTTTTCCATTCTTGACGGCGGAAACATTCTGCCAGCCCAGCCGCTGTGCGATGTCTTTTCTTCCGGCCTGGGGATGGAGGACGATGATGATGCCGGGATCGCTTTTGACCACCAGTTCCGGGTTGACCGCAGCGTAGGATGAGCCGATATTTCCGGTAACGTTGATCCCTCCGGCCAGGGCTATCATCTGGCCGATGAAGCTGGAATCGCCGGCAGCGAACAGGGGGGAAGACCCGAGCTCGGCAAAGACCTTCGGCCTTTCGGGCAGAGGCACCGAATCCACCGCGGCTTTGATCGTGGCCAGCCGGCTGTCGATGTCTTTGATCATGGAGTCTGCCCTGGCGGGGCATTCCAGTAGCAGGCCCAGGACATTTAAGGCCCGCCGGATGTCGGCCACGGTCTCATCCTTAAAGCAGATCACCGGAATGTTAAGGGCTTCAAATTTTTTCAGCAGCGGGCCGGGGCGGCTGCCGATCATCACCGCCAACTGGGGCCTTAGCGAAACCATCCGCTCGAAGTTGGGGCTCATCATATCGCCGACCAAGGTTTTGCTTCGGGCCTGGGGCGGCCAGTTGCACCAGGAGGTGACGCCGGCCAGCCGGTCATCACCCCCCAGGGCATAGATCATCTCGGTCAGGCTGGGGGCAAAGGAGATGATCCTTGAAGGGGGCCCTTCCAGTCTGACGGCGCGGCCCAGGTCATCGGCGATGGTCCGGGCTTCTTTGGCCTGGGGCCGGGGCTGGGAGCTGCAGCCCAGGAAAAATATCAAGAACAAGAAATAAGGAAATCGCTTCATGATTGGATATGTTTGCAGTGATGGAGTATTATAAAAACAAAAAACCGTTCCTTCGGCTTATTTGCCGAAAGAACGGGCTGGCAATCCTAAACGAATGCTTTTTCAGCCCGGCCTTCCCGCGAAGCCGGAATACTAACTGGGAACAGGGAATAGATTTTTGGGGTTCGTGAATAAATCCCAGTAATCCAGTTCCAAGTCCCTTTCAAGGCCGGTCTCCTGGCTTGCCGGCAGCCGGATCGCCTTCCCGTCCTTTTTAAAGACAGTGGCTTTGTGATCGCGACTTTAACGTCGGTTTACAGTTGCGGGGCAGCTCCCGGTTTTCACGGGATTCCCGATTATCCCCGAAAAGGATCGGGGCACCTTGAAGGCAGGATTATATTCCAAAAGCGGGGCGCTGTCAACCACTGATTTTATAAATTCATGCCAGAAAACCCACAAGCTCTGCTTGGGGGATGAATGGCATCCTTGAAAAGCAGGGGTTATTAGGGGACGGCGAGTCCCCTAATAATCGGTTGCCGTCAGACCTTTTCAATGATACAATCATTAGGAAAGGAGCAACTGACGATGAGCGTACAAAAACGACGTGTTGATCAGGCAAGATTTACATGATTTTAACCACAACCAGACGCGCCTGTTTATGATAAGAATAATCCGGCCGATCATGTCAGATAAACTACCTATAGATACCCCGTAGCTTGTTGCGAGGAGCTTCATTCCTGTCAAGCCGGCGGAATTCAGGTCAAAGGCCTAAGCCAAAAAAATATTGAAATATTTTAATCTGCCACTTGACAAATTGTCAAAATTATGTTATTATGCACAAAGTAACAATAGAACGTTTGGAGAAGTAAAATCCCGTTTCGGTTGTTAAACCAAAACGGTTTTTTTATTCCTCCGGACAAAAAACCCAAAATTCCAAGGAGAAACATGAGTTTCACGGACAAGACCCTAACCTGCAAAGACTGCAGCAAGCCATTCACTTTCACTGCCGGCGAGCAGGAGTTCTATCAACAGAAGGGCTTTCAGAACGAGCCCCAACGTTGCCCGGATTGCCGTCAGGCCAATAAGGCCTCCAAACGCGGCCCGCGCCAGTTGTTCAAGGTGACCTGCGCCGAATGCGGCAACGAAGCCGAAGTCCCCTTCAAGCCCACCGGCGACCGTCCGGTGCTTTGCTCGGACTGCTTTAACAAAAAGCGCTAATAGCCAATTACTGTACATTAAAATATACGGTAATCAAGAACCTCTCTGTCCCAACCGGAGGGGTTCTTACTTTTCCCTGGTGCCCTGGTCAGGCCAACCCAGCCTGCCGGGGCATTTTTTTATTGACATTACAATAGGTTAGGATATAATTAAAAGTTTAAGCCTCTGTTAAAGGTCTCCAAAGATTGATGAATAAAAAATACCTAATAATTATTTTTATATTGTTGCTGGGGCTTTACAGAATTAGCCTATTGGGCAATGGCGCTATGGCCTTTCCCGATGAAAGCCGCTATGGATATAGCATTTATGCTTTGGATTGTTTGAAAAGCCTGGATTTCAAAGGATTCCTTAATAATATTTTCATTACCCAGGCCCGTCCCGGTGATGCCATCCTTCGTTTGATGCCTGCCGGCATCCAGGGGATTCTTTACCACACTGCGAGTTGGGACCCCCGGCTGCCGGTCTCTTTGGTGATCCCCCAGTTGTTCAACCTTTTAATTTCCATCTTGCTGACGCTGGTATTTTACAGGGTTTCATTAATTCTATGGAGGGATTTTTATCCGGCATTTTCAGCCACGGTCGTCTATTCCCTGTTGGCCAACAGCAATATCTATGTCCGGCATCTGCTGCCTTATGATGCGGCGCTGCTGATATTTTTGTCGGCATTGTTCTATATCTTGAAAGACAATAGGACAGCTGCAGTCTCCGTCAAAACAGCCGGGATTGCCGGGGCTTTGGCCGCCCTCAGTTTTTTGACCTATCCCGGTTACTATTACATCCCGGTCTTGGTCTGGGGCGCTTTGTGGATCAGGGGCCGCGGAGAAAAGCCGGCCAAAAAATTATTGGCTAACACCGGGTTTTTTGCCGCTTCGCTGGCGCTGGTGATGCTGGTGTTTGAAGGCTTGGCCAGATTGGGAGGCAGCTCATATCTGAACAATGCCAGGGGGTTGCCCGCGACCATAATCCAGGGCTCGTTCAAAGAGGGTTATACCTTCGGAGTCAAGTATTTGGTCCAGGTCGAAGGAATGATCGGCCTTTTGCTGGTGATCTGTCTTTTGTGGTATGCCGGCTTGATTGTCCGGGAACTGGCGCGGCAGGGGCCAAAGAAACTGCTTAAGGATTATGTGTTTTTGCTGTTCATCCTTTCGGGGGCGGGCTTTATGATCCATGCCTCGATTTCGGCGATATTCCATAAGATGGTTTTTTACGGCAGGTTGCTGCATCTTTACTTGCCTTTTCTGGTCTGGACCGGTTTCCAGGGGCCGGGATCCTTAAAAATGCCCAGGTGGAGGAATGTTTCATATGCCTTGATGATCGCGGCCTCGGTGATTTCCTTCACCTTCTTTGCCTTCAGTTACAGCGGCCTAGCCTATCCCCGGGATGTTTTGTACCGGTACCGGATATTATGGCCGGGATTGGATTCCGGCAAAATTATTTTTGAAAGACAGCCGGTCAAAAGGGTGATTGCTCCGCCTTCCCCCAAGATCAAGGGAATCGACCCCGCAATGCTGGACACCAGCCTGACCACGGTCAATGCCGGGTATTTTTATCCGGTGGAGGGACCGTTCGAACCTTACCTTCCGCCGGAGCACCAGGTTAAAATATTCACCGGGCAGCATTTTTTAACATTTCCGGCCTACCTTTTTGAGGGCTACAGCATGGGGGAGCGCAGAATCATGCGGGAACGAAACATATACGTATCCGTTTTCAAGTGAAAAAACCATGACAATACGTCGCTATCAAAAAAAAGACTCTGGGGCCTGGAATCAGCTGGTCGAGGATTCGTGGAACGGCACTTTCCTGCATACCCGCAGGTATCTATCCTACCATGGGAACAGGTTCAAGGATGTTTCCCTGATCATAGAGAATTCGCAAGGTCTGCCGGTGGCGGCTTTTCCGGCTGCCGTTGATCCTCATGAGCCTATGGCAATCATCAGTCATCCGGGAATAACTTACGGCGGGATAGTGCACAAAGGCGATCTGCGGGGAGAGGATATGGTGAATGCCCTGGGGATGATCGCCAAGTATTATTCCAATGTCGGCTATAAATCCTTGTCTTATAAGGCTGTCCCTTTTTTCTATCACCGGATTCCGGCCGAAGATGACCGATATGCCATTTCCAGGCTCAATGGCCGGCTTGCCCGCTGCGAGCTTTCGGCGGTGATAAATTTATTTTCCCGAGGACAGCTTTCCGGCCGGCGGAAACGCTGCCTGACCAAGGCGGCGGGATCGGGCCTGAAAATAGTTTCCGGCAAAGAGCTGCTTCCGGATTTCTGGCGCTTGCTAGAGAAAACCCTGCGCCAGAGACATAACGTCAGCCCGGTGCATTCACTTTCAGAGATCACCAAACTTTCAAAACTTTTCCCGGAAAACATCGAATGCGTGGCGGCGGTGCTGGGGCGGAAAATGGTGGCCGGGGCCTTGCTTTATAAAACACATTCCGTTACCCGCACCCAGTATCTGGCCTCGGACGAGGAGGGCCGTAAGAACGGGGCTCTGGACCTGGTGCTGGAGAACAGCATCTTAAAAGCCAAGGAAACCGGCGGCCGCTATTTAGACCTTGGTACCAGCAACCTGGAGCAGGGCCGGGTCCTCAACCAGAACCTGTACCGGTTCAAGACGGAATTCGGCGCGGGAGGAGTGGTCTTCGAACAATTCCAGATCATGCTCTAGAGATTACAGCCCGGCACAACATCAACCTAACCAGTCCGAACCAGTCCGAAAAAATGAAAAAAATCGCCCCCAAGATAATGAACCTGCCGAAGATGACCGACCCCAACGGCAACCTGACCTTCATAGAAGCCCGGAAGCATGTTCCTTTTGACATCCAGCGGGTCTTCTATCTTTACGATGTGCCCGGCGGGGCCACCAGGGCCGGCCATGCCCTGAAGACCTGCCAGCAGCTCCTGATAGCCATCTCCGGGAGTTTTGATGTGATCCTTAGCGACGGACGTAAAAGCACCAGGCACCATCTCAACCGCTCCTACTCCGGGCTGTATATCCCGCCCCTGGTCTGGAGGGAGATCGAGAATTTTTCCTCGGGATCGGTCTGCCTGGTTTTGGCTTCGGAAAAATACGACCAGAAGAATTATTACCGCCGTTTTGCCGATTTCACCAAAGCGGTCAAAAGGCTGGAGCCGTGAAGGTTGCCTTTGCCGACATCAAGTCCACTTATACCCGGCTGAAGCCCGAACTGGATGTGGCCTATGCCCGGGTGATGGACTCCGGCCGGTATATCCTGGGGGAGGAGGTCGGGGCTTTCGAAAAAGAGTTCGCTTCGTTCTGCGGGGCCGGGCACTGCGTGGCCGTGGCCAACGGCCTGGAGGCGCTGGAGCTGATCCTTAAGGGTTACGGCCTCGGGCAAGGCCACGAAGTGATAGTCCCGGCCAACACCTGCATTGCCACCTGGCTGGCGGTCACCAATGTTGGGGCCAGGCCGGTGCCGGTGGAGCCGGACCTGAAAACTTTCAACATAGATCCGGGCCGAGTCGAAAAGGCGACCACCTCTAAAACCCGGGCCATAATGGCCGTTCACCTCTACGGACTACCAGCGGAAATGGACAAGCTCGGGGAGATAGCCGCCCGCCGCCGGATTTTGCTCATCGAAGACGCGGCCCAGGCCCACGGCGCAGGGTATCGCGGCCGGACCGCCGGGAACTTGGGACAGGCGGCGGCCTTCAGTTTTTACCCCACCAAGAACCTGGGCGCCTTCGGGGATGCCGGGGCGGTGGTGACCAGCGATGGGCAGCTGGCCGAAAAGGTCAGGCTGCTGCGGAACTACGGCTCCCCAACAAAGTACCAGCACCTGATACCCGGGGGCAATTCCCGGATGGACCCGCTCCAGGCAGCCTTTCTGCGGGTCAAGCTCAAGCACCTGGAGCAATGGAACCGGGAGCGCCGGATGGCGGCCGCCAGCTATCAGGAAAGGCTGGGCGGGCTGAAAGACCTGGTCCTGCCGCAGGCCCCCAAGGACTGCGAACCCTGCTGGCACCAGTACGTGGTTCGGACAAAACACCGGGAAAAGCTGAAACTGTCCTTGGAGCAGGCCGGCATCGAAACCATGGTTCACTACCCCATACCGCCGCATCTATCGCCGGCCTACTCCTCCCTCAAATATAAAACCGGTGATTTTCCTCTGACCGAAGAGATAGCCGATACGGCGTTGAGCCTGCCCATGGGCCTTCAGTTATCATCCGACGCCCAGGACTACGTGATCAATGAGATCATCAAGGCGCTTAAGTGAGAACCCTGTTTATATCCCTCTATATGCTAATCCCGTATAAGACCGCATGAAGATACTGCATATTGCACCTTATAATATATCCGGAGTTCCTTTAGCCTTTGTCAAGGCCGAGCGGAAATTGGGGCACTACAGCCGGCTGGTCACTTTCAACCGCGACTGGAGGGGCTATGAGGAGGATATCTGCCTGAATCTTCCGGGATGGGGACAGGGCCTGGTTAAGAACATAAAAAAGGTTTTTTATTCCACTGAGAAATTAAGGCAAAACAACAGGAAAACCGGCCCCGGTCCGATACCTCCCGTCTGGCGGCCGGAGAACATATGGTCTGCCGTTATGCTCCGGATGCGGGATTTTTGGTTGAGGCCTTTTATCCGGCAGAGCATCCGCAGTTACGGACTGGATGGCTTTGATGTTTACCAACTGGATGGCGGGCATGGTTTTTTCAAATTCAATGATCTAATACCCGACTGGCATCGATCAGGAAAAAAAATGATCTGTTGCTATTACGGAAGCGACCTCAGGAAAAGGGGAGTGATGCCGGAGATCGATGCGGTCTCGGACTGCAATGTAACAGTGGAATGGGACCACCTGGAGCTTCATTCCAACATCAATCATGTTTATTACCCTTTCGATCCGGACCGGTTTGAAGTAAGAAATTACACCTTGAAAAATCAGAGTAAAAAAGTCGTCATCGGTCATTCGCCCACCAACCGCCAGGCTAAGGGTTCGGACACCATAATCAGGGCGATAGACAAACTGTCCCAAAAATACCCGGTAGAGTTGTTGCTGATAGAAAATGTGCCATACCAAAAAAATCTGGAACTGAGAGCCAGGTGCGATATCGGGGTGGATCAGTTGGGGGATCTGGGTTACGGCATCAGCGCCCTGGAGTGGCTGGCCCTGGGGATTCCGGTGGCCACCTGCCTGGCGCCCCAAATGTCCCGTGAAGCGAAAGATCATCCGTTCGTTGAAGTTGATGAAAATAATATCGGGAACAGATTAGAAAACCTGATAAAGGATCCCTGGAAAAGAAGGGAGCTGGGCCTTAAAGGCCGGGAATGGCTGGAGGAATTTCATGATCCCGAAAAGGCAGTTAACAATATCCACCGATTGGCTGGTTTAAAGTGAAAAGAATCCCAATAATTATAGCACTTTGTTCAGGGGCTCTCTGGGCCTGGGCCGTATTGGCGCCCAACCAGATGACCATCATCGACGGGCGGGGCGGGGCCAAGATCTCCGAGACCGTGACCTTCGAAAAAGAGGAGTACCTCAGTTTAACAGACCTGTCCGCCAGCTGGAACGCCCAGGCCGCCTGGTCCGAGCTTACCGGCAACGCCGACCTGAAGCTGCCGGGCCACACCCTGCGTTTTTCGGCCGACAACACCTTCTTTCTGGTCGACGGGAAATCCTACAACCTGTTCAACCCGGTGCGGCTGTACCAGGGCGAACTGTATGTGCCGATGGAGCTTTTCACCCGTTTCCTGATCACCCTATGGGGGCGCAGCATAATCTGGGACAGCCAGGACCGCAAACTGAGCCTGGGCGGCATCAGCCCGGAGCAGATCAAGATCCCCGAAGCCCGGCGCCGCCCCGGTGTCCAGGAGAAGACCGGCATCCAAAAGGTGGTATTGGACCCCGGCCACGGCGGCAAGGACCCAGGGGCGGTGGGCCCCACCGGCCTGTGCGAAAAGGACGTCACCCTGGAGATAGCCTTCATGCTCAAGACCATACTGGAACAAGACTACAACCTGATCGTGGTGATGACCCGCCGGGACGACACCTTCATCCCGCTGGGAGACCGCACCAAGATAGCCAACCAAGAGGCGGCCGATATATTCATCAGCATCCATTGCAACGCGGCCCCGCGCAAGAAAGCGAAGCTCAAGACCATGCGGGGGGTGGAAACCTACTTCCTCTCGCTGGCCAAGACCGACGACGCCCGGGCCACGGCGGCCATGGAAAACTCGGCCATCAGTTTTGAGCAGCCCCAGCAGAACGTGGCCAACCAGGACGACGTCCAGTTCATTTTGTGGGACATGGTCCAGAACGAGTTCCTGACCGAGTCCAGCGACTTGGCCGAACTGGTGCAGGAGTCGCTGGCCAGGAAACTGCCCACCGTGCCCAGCCGGGGCATCAACCAGGCCGGGTTCTATGTTCTCAACGGGGCCTACATGCCGGCCATTCTGGTGGAGACCTCTTTCATCTCGCACAAAGAGGAAGAGAAGCTTTTGAAGAAGCCGGATAATCTCAAGAAGATCGCCCAGGGGATAGCCTCAGGCCTGGCGGCCTTTGCCCAGAAGTACCAGAAGGAAATGGGGCAGTAGGGGGTCAGGGATATTGTAAGGGCATAAGGGCAATTCATGAATTGCCCCAACCGCTTAGCAGGACAAAAATGGCTAAAGAAAAGATAGAAAAAGCAATTTACGAGCTTGAGAATAAATTGCTGCAGCCGGTAATCCGCAATGCACCCTATGAAAGGTAATAAAACATTCCGAGCCGGATGAAAATAAAAAATATTCCCTGCGCAGTTCCATCTGGCAGCTGATTGACGGCCAATGGAAAATGATATTCCACCAGGGGACGCTGATCAAGAAGTTTGACGTGTGAAACTTGAAGTCAAATTGTGACCTCAAGTTTTGATTCGTTAACCAAGATATCGGAGCCGTTAAAGGGTTGAACGGGCTCGATAAGGCAAATATCGGGTCTGATATGGCTCTGATCGGATCTGATATTGGGTAGAATGGACCCGATAAACCAAATATCGGGTCCGATATGCTTCTGAGTCGGGTCTAATATTGGGCAAAACGGACTCGATAAACCAAATATCGGGTCTGATATGGCTTTTCTTAATCTCAAATGACAATGCTTTTTGCTTTGGTTATTTAATATTTGTGTTTGTTTAGAGTTTATGGTTTCGCGATTAGGGTTTATATTTGCATTGACATCCAGTGATAGTTCCGCTAAAATTAAAGCATGGAAAACAAACTTAAAACAGCCTGCCTGGTTTCGGGCGGGGGCACCAACCTTCAGGCCATAATCGACAACATCGAGGCCGGAAAGCTGGAGGCAGAAATTGCCGCCGTGATCTCCAATGTTCCCGGCGTTGGCGCTTTGGAACGGGCTAAAAGGCACGGGCTACCCTGGTTCGTAGTCAATAACAAAGATTTCGCCACCCGCGAACTGTTCGACCGGGAGCTGGCTTCCATCATCGACCGCCAGGAAGCAAAACTGGTTTGCCTGTGCGGTTTCATGCGGGTGCTGACCCCGGAGTTCGTGGACCACTATAAGAACCGGATCATCAACATCCACCCGGCCCTGCTGCCCGACTTCGGGGGCAAGGGATTTTACGGCCATAAAGTACATGAGGCGGTGCTGGCCTCGGGCATCAAAGAGTCCGGCTGCACCGTCCATTTTGTGGACAAGGAGGTAGACCACGGGCCCATCATTCTCCAGCGCACAGTAGAAGTTTTACCCGGAGACACTCCCGACACCTTGGCCGAGCGGGTGCTGCAGGAAGAACATAAAGCCTATTCCCAGGCTATTGAACTCTTTGCCCAAAACCGGCTGGAGATTAAGGACCGAAAAGTGCTGGTAAAACCGTCATGAACGGAAAACGGCCCATATCACTGTTTTTAACAGGTCTCACCAGCCTGCTTTTATTTTCCGCCTTCCCTTTGTTCTCGCTTTGGCCCTTGGCTTTCGTCTGCCTGATCCCCCTGATGGCCGCCGCCAAAGATCTTTCGGTCAAAAAAACATTTATGCTCTCCTGGCTTTCGGGAACGGCCTTTTATATCGGCCTGCTGCATTGGATAGTCTTCAATCCCGCGGTGGAGGGCTGGGTCCGGCCCCTGTTGTACCTGGGGGTGGCGTTGATCGGCTTCTATCTCTCGCTGTATTTTGCCGCAAGTTTTGCCCTGGCCAAGTGGCTGGCGGGGCGCTCCAAAATTCCCTTCTGGGCCTGGCTGGCCTTGTGCCTCCCGGCGCTTGATTTTATCCGCAGTCAGGGGCTTTTGGGATTTCCTTGGGGCAGCCTGGGCTATGCCCTGGCGCCCTGGACTTCAAGCATTCAGATGGCGTCGCTGACCGGGGTTTACGGACTGACCTGCTGGGCCGTGCTGGTAAACGGACTGCTGTTTGCCTTGGGGTCGAGTCTGTGGAAGGAACGCACCAGGTTGGCAGAAGTTTTTCGCCGACCTAAAACAGTCGCACAGATCATAGTTCTGGCCCTGCTCCTGTTGCTGCCACCCTGGCTGGGCCATCTGGCCGTCCGCTCGGTTGAAAAAATCTCCATGGAATCGCCCCAGATGAAGACCGCCCTGATCCAGGGCAACATCCAGCAGGGCCTGCGCTGGGACAAGGAATTCCAGCGCTTTAATTTTAACGCCTACAAGAGGCTGACTGGCGAAGCCTCCGCCCAAAAAGCTGGACTGGTGATTTGGCCCGAGACAGCAATGCCTTTTTACCTGAGGTACCAGGCCCAGTATTTCAAAGAGCTTTGCCAGTTATCTGAGGTGACCGGTTCCATGATCCTGACTGGGGCTCCGGATTTGGCCATAGGGGAAAGCCAGAAAGAATTGTATTTTAACGCCGCCTTTCTTTTCACCCCGGGCCAGGGGCTTGTTGGCAGTTACGCCAAAAGCCAGCTGGTGCCCTTCGGCGAAAGGTTCCCCTTAAAGAACAATATCCCGTTTTTGAAAAACGTCAGTTTCGGCGAGGGCGAGTGGACTTCAGGGCAGGATACCGTGGTGTTCAAAACGCCCGACCTTATCCTGTCCTGCCTGATCTGCTTTGAGTCCATCTTTCCGGCCATCGCCAGACATCAGGTAAACCGGGGATCAAAGATACTGGTCAACATCACCAACGACGGTTGGTTCGGGCGTTCCGGCGCCGCTCTGCAGCACGCCCAGATGTCGGTTTTACGGGCGGTGGAGAACCGCCGGGCCGTGGCCCGCTGCGCCAATTCCGGCATCTCCATGTTCATCCTGCCTTCGGGGAGGGTCGCCCAGCCCACCCCCCTTTACCAACAAACTGTGACGGTGGAGTCCCTTCCGTTATTGAGCTTCAGGACTTTTTACAGCCGTTTCGGCGATGTCTTCATATATATTCTGATTTTATTGATCGCGGCGGCGGCTTTGATTACTCTGGTTAAAAGACGCACTTAGGCTAAATCGGCATCATTGGACAAAAAGACTCCGGTAATCTTTCCGGCGTCTTTTTTATTTTCAGGGAATAAATCTTAGCCTCGGCCTGTATATTCTATAGAACTAAAAAAGAGAGGCCTACCATGAAAAACATAATCTGGTTGTTCCCGCTGGCTGGAGCCCTTTTAGGGTTCGCCGCAAGCTACCTGGCCTTTTACCTCAAATTCAGATTGGCGCCGGCCCCAGGCTATACCCGGCTGAACTACCGGGCCATAGAAAGCTTTAACCTGAAGTCGGCCCTTTTCAGTGCTGTGGTCCTGATGGTTTTGGTGATGGGGGCGGCTGGAGGTTATCCTTACTTAAAAAACTTGAGACAGGTGGAACCGGAGAAAGGGCCTCGTGGTTTTACCCCCATGCCCAGGGACTCTTTGATCCGGTTGATCCCCCAACCGCCCTCGCTTGACCCCAAAGACAATCCCGGTCCGGAGTTCCCGGAGATCATCAAACGCCCGGCCCCGGGCAGTAAAATAGTATTGGTTGAGGACGATGTGGCCGATACCCTTATTCTGGACGACCAGACCAACAGGGATATTGTGAACGCCTATTCCAGGAACTCGACCCCGGCCACTGATAGCCTGATCAAGAACGCGGTGATCGGCGACAACTCCGATCTTCCTTATCCCGGCGTTTTTGTACCCCACAGCCAGGCTCCAGTAGTCTTAAATGCGGTCCGGCCGGTCTACCCCTCCATCTGCCGGAATATGGGGGCCGAGGGCAGGGTCATCCTCCAGGCGCTGGTGGACAAGAGCGGAAATGTGGCCAAGGTCAGGGTGCTAAAGAGCTCAGGCAATGACGCCCTGGACGAGGCGGCCATGGAAGCCTTAAAGGCCTCCATCTTCTCACCGGCCCTGCAAGGGGACAAACCGGTGGCGGTCTGGCTGAGCTACCCGGTGGTGTTCAGCCTGGAGTGAATAACCTTTATCTTTGAGACAAAAAAAACGGGACGCTTTTAGCGTCCCGTTTTTTGCTATTGGGCCGGCACCCACTGCCGGCCGCACATCACCTTGAAATCGCAGTGCCGGCATTGGTTTTGAGTATCCTGGGTGCCGGTAAAGGGAAGGCCGGGGTCCCGGATCTCACTAACCAGCCGGGCGATGGCCTCCAGGCAGTCCTGATAATTTTTATCCCGGGTTTCCAAATCCTTGAACAGCGGCTGTGTCTTGATGGCCTTTCCCCCCAAGAGCAGCAGCTCGCTGTCCACCGCCTTCGGGTCCGCTTCGGGAGTGAAGGCGCAGTAAAGCATGAGGTAGAACGGAAGCTGCACCGAGCCTAACGCCTTGGCCCAGCCCTGGCGCCGGTCCAAATCGAAATTTTTAAAAGAGGGAACTTTGGCCGAGCCGCCGGTCTTGTAGTCCACGATCACCAGCCGCCCGCCCCTTCTGTCTATCCGGTCTAGGGTGCCGTTGACCGGCACCGCTTGCAGCCCGGGGAGAATATCCACCGTCCCCTCGAGCTTCAACTCGCGGCCTAAGACCTCCGGGGCCGGCTTCATTTCCCTATGGTGCTGCAGCAGCTGGGCCATCCTGGCCTTGATCTGGGAGGCCACCAGGCACATGCCACCGTCCAGGACATCGCCGTGCAGCTCCCTTATGACCTGGTCCACCACGGCATCCATCCTTGCGAAATCCCTGGGCTGGGGCGCGAAGGGCCCGTCCGGACGGCCCTCGAAGAATATTTTCAGTACCCGGTGGACGGTGGTGCCGATCTGCCGGGCCTCGATGTCGCCGCCCACCTGGTCCAGCTCCCGTATCGCCAGCAGGTAGTGGTGGTAAAACTTCAGCCCGCAGCCCAGGTAGCTGTCCAGCATCGAAGCCGAGAACGACAGCCGGGACACAGCTTCCATCATGGCCGGGGTTTTTGAAACCTGCGGCGGATCCTGTTGGGTAAATGACTCGGCGTACTTTAAAAGCCTGTCCCCGCCGGCAGAAAGCCTGCCCTCGGCCTTCTGCCTTTCCCAAACCAGCTGCTCCAAAAACCGGCTGCGCTGGGCCCCGCCGCCATGGCTGTAGAACAGGCTGACCTCCTTGGCCCCAAAAATGAGGTTTTCAAAATGATAGCGGGAGATCAGCTCCCGCTGGGCCGATCCGGGAAGCCCCAGCTGGGTCCGCAGGGCCTGGGGCAGAATGGCATCCGGCATCCGGCCCTCGGGCAGGATGCCGTCGTTGGCGTCCAAAACCAGCACCCTTTCAAAGGCCAGGTCCCTGGTCTCCAAAAAGCCCAGCGCCTGCAACCCGTTTAGGGGGGTGCCGGGAAACGGCACCCGGGCCTGCCGGACAAAACCATCCAGCAGCCCGAAGTAGATTTTGGTTTCAGTAAAGGACTGGCCGGCCAAAAGCGAGTTTTGCAGCTGTTCCAGACAGCCGGTCATGGACATAAAAAATTTGGCGGCATAGGGATGCCGGCCGGCCGGGCTGTTTTCGGCTATCCGGGACACCACGGTCAACAGATTTAAGGCGAAGGCGGCCACCGTGTCCGGCTGCTCCAACGGCAAAAGCAGCAGCCGGTGCAATCCGGCCAGGTGGGCGAACAATTCCTCAAGGTTCCATCCCTGATCCGAAAGCCCTTGAAGCTTTTGCTCAAGTTTGATTCTGATCTCAGGATCGTTTTCTATCTCCTCCAGGGTCACCAGCCTCCGCCCCCTTTCGTTCAAGACCTGTTCCAGGGCCTGCAGCAGTATCCGGGAAGGAAAGCTGGCCTTCCCCAGGGCCAGGTTCTTGACATAAGGGTGCAGCATTAGCCGCAAATAGTCCGGCAGAAAATAACCGCTCTGGTCCCGGCTTTCCTGGGCCTTGGCCAGCGACTGCATCAGCCCGTAGAGCGGGGTGCGCTCCAATGGATAGCCCAGGGAGATGTTCCAGGGGACGGAAAGTCCCGGCAGGATGTGATGGATCAGGGGAAAGACGGTGTCGGGCCGGGGCAATACCAGCACTGCGTCATCCAGTTTTTCCCCGGCTTGATCCAGCAGCGGTTTCAGGCCCATCACCTGGCCGTGGCTGTCGGTGGCCCGGTAAAAGCTGACCTTAGGGGAAGCCTGCTCCCGGCCGGCCTTTTCCGGGAAAACTTTTAGCTGGGAGATGATGCGGCCTATGCCCGGGCCGTCCCGCAGCACCAGGGTCACATTGTCGCGTTTTACCAGATTCTTGAAGATCTCTTGCTCGCATCCGGTCAAAGCGTAGAAGCCGGCCAGGATCACCGTTTTAAAGGACGAGAGGTCCAGCCTTTCAATGTTTGAAGCCGCCAGGAAATAGCTGTTGGCCCGGGTGGAAAATTTTTGGGATTCCAGTTCCCGGTAAAACCCCTCATACCATTCCGCCAGGTGCGGCAGCATCTGTTGAAAACGGGCTGGCCAGGACTCTCCGGCCAGGGCCTGGACTCCCTTCAGCTGCTCCTTTGAAACCCGTTCCAGCCGCAGCTCCTCTAAATCGCCCAGCAGCTTGAAGCCCCAGGCCATGAATTCCTCGAAGGACAGCGGATCCCCCTGATCCCCCGGCAGCCTTAGGTCCTGGTGCAACTTGAACAGCAGCGCCACCCCGTCGGCGGCCAAAAGCGGGCTGGCAGACTGCCCCAGCTCTAGGGCCGCCCAGTCCACCCAGTCGTCGATGGAGAAGAGGCGGGGGGCCAGAAAAGGCCTGATGCGGTCCTGCCTAAAGAGCGCCCGCAGCAGGAAATGGGAGGGACGGCGGCCGGGAAAGACTACCATGGTTTGGGAGAGGTCCGCCTGGTCTTTGGGAATCATCCGGCAGATTCTGGCCACCAGATCCGACCCCTTGGGCAGCAAGTATGATCTGCTCATGGCCTCACCTCCTTCACGTCGCCGTCCAGATAGACGATTTGTCCCTCCAGGGTTTGACCGGGAAAAATTCCCGCCAGGGCCGTGAGATAGCCGCGCACCTGGGCCTGATGCTGCTCCAACTGTTTGGGATCATCGGACCGGCCGGTTTTGAAATCTATCACCGTGGCCAGGTTTCCATCGCGGACCAAACGGTCCACCCGCAGCAGTTCCCCGTTGGGGCCCACCAGCTGGGCCTCGCAGAGCACGGTCTGGCCCCCCGCCTTAACGAAGAACGGGGCCACATCCCGGCGCTCCAAAAAGGTTTTGACCTGGGCGGCCAGGGCCTTTATATCCCGGCCCGGAATCAGTTCCCGGTGGCGGCGGGCCAAGGCCAAAAGTCTGGCCTCTGTGTCGTCCGGCAGGGCGGCAACGCCCTCCAGCAGCTTGTGGTAAAACTGGCCCAGCCGGGCCTTAAGATATCTCTCCCCTTCCCAAGACTGCTCAGGCTCCCAGTCCGTGCCTGGCTCCAATCCCCGCCCTATCGCCGGCTGGCCGGGTATGGCCGGAGCCGCTTTTCTGGAAAGGGTTTCCTTATGGCCCTGATCTATAAGAGGGAAAAGCCTTGGGTACCACGGCCCTTTGGCCGGGCCCTGCTTCTTTATGACCCCGGCCTTTTTGGGTTTGGGCGGCTTGTAGATCACCAGGTTGTAAAGTTCATGCCGGGCCCGGGTGCAGACCACGTACAGGGCGTTGAGCTCCTGAACCTGATCATCGGCCAAAAACCCATCGCGCAAGGCCGCCAGATCATGGGGATACTCCCTGGTGCGGCCGGCGATTTCGGCGGTGATCTTATATAGGGCGATCTCCTCTCCGGTTTTTCCGTAATAGACCTGGCGGCTGTCCTGGGCCTCGTCGTACAGGAGATTTATCACCACCGGAAAACCCAAACCTTTGGATTTGTGAAAACTCATCAGCTGCACCGCCGGAACATTCTCCGGCAGCTCCAGGGAAAAAAGCTCCGGCTCCGGCCTCTGGCAGGCCTCCAGAAAATCCTTGAGGCTGCCCTGGCCCTGTGACTCCGCCTGGTTGACGGTCTCCAAAAGCTTCAGCAGGGCTGCCGCCTCGTCCGGAAAATTTTTAAAAACCCCGAAACGGCCCAGAGCCAGGCAGACCAGGTCGTACAGGGGATAATACCCGGCCAGCCGGTAGAGGTCGCTAAAAAACTTTCCCCAGACCGGGGCGAACCTGGGGTCCCGGCGGCATTCCTGATAGTGGTATCCCCGCGTCCCGGCCCTCTGCCCCGCCCCCAGCAGAATGTCGTCGGCCAGCGCCTGGCTCCATTCCAGGCCTGCTACCTGGGCGGCCGAGGCCAAAATCCGGCCCTTGACCACCGAAGCCCAGGCCAGGTTGTCGATGGGCGAGTCCAGAAAGCGCAATATCTCGATAAGTTCCGCCACCACCCGGCGCTGGCGGATGTCCAGCCCGCCGGATGACGAGGCCGGGATGCCGGCCTGGGTCAGCCAGCCGATGGCCTGTCCCAGATGTTTGTTCTTGGGGGCCAGCACCGCGATGTCCTGGGGGCTGTAACCCCGGGCCAGCACGTCCTGAACTATCTCCAGCAACGTCGCCCGCTCCGGCTCCTGGTCCACAAGGCCTGAAGCATCGGCGGCATCAAGAACAGCCTCATCATCCGCGACAGCGCCGGCAACGGCATCAGGACCGGGGTCAGCATCGGGATCGCCGGAGCTCTCCGCAGCCCCGGATCCTGCCGCCCCTTTGGGAATGTGCAGGGTGCGGACATAGCCCCGGCCTGCGGTTCCCTCTGACGGCCGCTGGACATAGGTCAAAAGCCCGGTGCGGTCGGGGCCCAAAATCCCCTCCCCGATCAGCTGTTCCAGATTATGATGGAAGGCCTGCTCCACGTATTCCAGGATCGCCTGGCCGCAACGGAAGTTTTGCTCCAGGCCGCCCACCTGCGAACTGTCCGCCACGCTGGCCGGCAGCCAGATCAGGGGTCTGGCCTTCCCTTGGATCTCCTCCTGGAGCTGTTTCATTATCTTGTAATCGGCCTTGCGGAACAGGTAGATGGACTGTTTAAGATCGCCCACTAAGAAGGCCGAGCCGCCCGAAGCCAGGGCCTCCGAAAGCAGCGGGTGCAGGCTGCGCCACTGGGCCAGGTCGGTGTCCTGGAACTCGTCGATCAGGTAATGGCAGAGTTTGGCCCCCAGGGCCAGGTAGATCCCGGGGATCATCTCCTGGTCCAACTGCTGGGACAGTTTCCGGGCGATGTCATCGATGTGGACCACCCCCCGGCGCCGCTTGGTCTGCTCCATGATCTGCTTGAAATGATGGTAGGGCTGGCCATAGGCGGCATAGTGGCTTTCGCTGTGAGCCGCGGCCAAACCAGCCACCACCGGCCCCAGTTTCCCCCACAGTTCTTTGGTCGCTTCATAGGCTTCCAGTTTGTTTTTGGGAGGCTTGCCCTTGAGCATCGGGGTATGTCCGCTGTTGTAGGTGGACCGGGCCAATATCTTGTCCACATTCCCCTGCTCCAGGTATGAGGCAAAGGCGTCGGCCTTCATCATAAAGCCTTGCTCCTGGGCGATGCCGCAGATCTGCTGGTAGACATCCTTGATGATTTCCAGACAGCGGTCTCTTTCGGCGGTCTGGTCTTTAAAAGTAAAGCGGCCAGATTCCTTGGCCTCTATGGACAGAAATTTTTCGAAACTTTCGCGCATCAGGGGCTGGGGGTCCCAGGCGAAGCTGCCGCCGGAAGCGTTGAGCAGCTCCAGAAACCGGCCCATCACCCCGGTCAGATCCTGGTCCCGGCCGGTCTGTTTCAACAGCAGGGTCAGGGAATAATCCAGCAATTCGCCGTAGCTGGTGGTAACCTGGAAATCCGGCCTAAAGCCCAGCTCCCGGGCCGAGGCCTGGGCCAGCCGGTTGGTAAAGCTGTCGATGGTCTGGACCTGGAAATCGGAAAAATGTTCGATGATTTTGTCCACCATCTCAAAGGCCAAGGCCGGTATCTTCTCCGGCTCTGTTTCCAGCAGTTCCGCGGTCTGTTTCAGAAAGCCTGGATCATTGCCCAAAGCCAGTTCCTTCAGCCAGATTAAAATCCGCTGTTTCATCTCCCGGGCGGCGTTGTTGGTGAAGGTGATGGCCAGCAGGTGGGGCAGCTGGTTGTGCTCGATCCGGGACGACAGCAGGAACTGCACGAAACGGCTGGACAGGGCCTGGGTCTTGCCCGAGCCGGCCGAGGCTTCGATCAACAGCAGGTGGGGAAACCGGTAGCGGCCGTCTTTTTTCAAAACATCTGACATCTGCTCGCTCCTTTTGGTTTTTCTTAAACCGCCGTTTCCTAATATACCAATTAAGCGGCGGGATAGTCAAGACCTCTTTTTAAAATGGCGTATTTAAATCGTGTTTTTTAGCCCGGATACTAAAAAGGGCCGAAGTTTTCAACTTCGGCCCTTTTACTGGTAAGATACTACTGGATCACTACCATCTTCTTGGTATCAATAAAATCCCCCGCCTGTAACCGGTAGATATAAACCCCGGAAGAAACCTTAAGCCCGCCCCGGTCCCGGCTGTCCCATTCCACCTGGTAGGCCCCGGCCGGTTTGGCTTCATTTACCAGCGTCTTCGCCAACTGCCCCAGGGCGTTGTAGATTTTGAGCGAGACCTGGCCGGACTTGGTTAATTGATAATTGATCGTGGTTAATCGTTTGCAGGGATTAGGCCGGTTTTGGTAAAGCATGTTGATGTAGCCGGGCGTGACGCTGGTGATTTCTTCGAACTGGGCACCGCCGTGGCCGTGTCCTGTCTTTGCCGAAGCATACATCTCCCACCAGTCGCAGGCAGCTATCGGTCCATTAAGGTTTTTGATCTCAAGTATCCCCCGCCCTTCCTGGGCGATCTTTTTGGGAACAACGACCTCTGCCGTTATCATTTGGCCGGTTGGGACTTTGATTAGACCCACCGAGATTTTATTTACTGAAACCATATAATTATACACTTTGCCGCCTTTTGAGCCATATTCAAGATAAAGGCCAATCTTGATCTTTTGGGTTTGTTCGGGGTTCAGATACGGCAAATAATACAAAAGTGCGGTGCTGTCGTAATCAACTGTAATGGTGTTTCCTTTTGCGGCCGAATAGACCAGATAACCGTCCCTTTGAATGGTATAAATGGAAGGCAGACTGTCGCCGACGTCGGCCGAAAGCTGCGGTGTGTTGGGCCCGGTAAAGTTTTTGCCGGTAAGGTTGTAATGCGAGCCATAGCCTTCGGACCAGACCAATGATATCTTTATGCTGTCGGTATCCTGACGGTAAGCCATCTGGGGGTATATCGAAGGCGTCAACGGGCTTTGGCTATAGTTCCCCAGATAGTTCCACTTTAAATTACTATAAGCCGATACGCATATCTCGCTATTGCCGTCGCTCCCCATTTCGCTCCAGGACACGTAATTGCCGCTAAAAACCGGCGCCAAAGACGGTGTGCCCGGTGTTTGGCTTATATCTTCGGCATTTTCCCAACAAAAGTTACTTGGGGCGGGTTTAGTAGGCGACAACCCCCAGTTTCCTTTCTTGTGATATATATCGCTGCCTTCCTGCCATACCACATGGACATCGCCGTAAAAATTGAGCGATGGCTCCTCTGAAAGAATGCCTGAACTATTGGAAAGGTTTACCTTGCTGCCCCACTGGTTTTTAAACGGATCAAACATTTTCCAATAGATTTCGCCTTCGTAATCCCAGGCAATGTGAATGGCATCGTTTCCATCAATGCAGATGGTGGGCGAAGCGGAAAGGTGCGGCGGAGTAACGTCCCAACTGCCGGAATCGCTGTCCAGCGTCGTCCAAGTATAGCCTGAACTTCCCGAAGCTTGAAAGCCGTACATTAAATTCCAGTCCCAAGTGCCTTTTTGACCGCCGGGGATGGTGTAAACATCCTGAATCTCCGCTACCAGATGCGTTCCGGCGCTGTTGATAACCATAGAAGGCGGGCTTATAAAATGGCCCTGTTCATACCACCCGCCTTGTTCCATAATGGTCTCAAGCGGCCCCCATACCCCCCCGGTATTCTTTACGGATTTTAAGACCCAGCCGGCATTGGGCGTTTCGGCTTTCCAAACCATTATTTTATTTGATTAAGATAATTCTATTGGTTATGGTTTGTTGGTTGGCCTTTAGTTTAACGATATAAATACCGTTGGATATTTTTCTGTTTTTATTATCCGTTCCGTTCCAAATAACAGAATATTGGCCGGATTCTTTGTTCCCTTTAAATAATGTTCTCACCAATTGCCCGTTTATGTTGTAAATTTTCAGGCTCACCTGCCCGGCCTGTGGCAATTGATAATTGATAGTTGTTAATTGTTTAAACGGGTTCGGCGCATTTTGCCAAAGTCTAAACACAAATATCTGTTCCCTGTTCCCTGGGTCGCCCGCCACCCCGGTCATGGTTACCCCAAAGCTGACATCGCTTTCGTCGGAAATTGGGTTATAGCCGCTATCATAGGCGATTACTTTTATTTTGCAGGTCTTTGAACTTTTATTGGGAACCTTCCACACGTATGGCGTATACACTGGCGCCCAGAGACGGATGGTGTCGGTGTAATTTATTCCGCCATCCAATGAGAGGAATAAATCTATCCTGTTCACTTTGGTCTCATCGTAGGCGTTCCAACGAATGGGAACCAAGCTATCGGCGGCAAAGCTCTCCCCGCCGTTGGGGTAAAGCAGGGTTACGGTTGGGGGAATACTGTCGG
>JACQXR010000048.1 GCA_016208585.1 candidate division TA06 bacterium
AGGCGCCAGGCTTCCTGGAACTTTTTTGGCTTCCTCTTGCTTCATTGATCGTAGTTCCTTTACATATTGAAAGCTATTATCTTACCATCACCAGCGAAAAACCGCAACCGTGGGTGTACGCTTTTATTGCAAAGTTAGCAGATAATAGTTACTATTCAGCCACAAAGTCACTAATATACTGGGCAATTCCCATATAGAATAAACACAAGGTATAAAGTTCATCCTTTGAGACTTGGTGTCCCATTCGGCACAGCACTTCGATAAACTCAGTGTGGCACTCAGGGCATGCTTCGTGGCTCTGAATAGTTACAGATAATATAAAATTTTAGTTTTAGGAAAGGACCACATGGGAAAGAGCATTGCCAAGCCGGCCGCCAAAGGCTCGCGTAAGGTGAGGGTAGCCATCATCGGGGTGGGCAACTGCGCCTCCTCCTTCGTCCAGGGCGTCCATTATTACCGGAACGCCAAGCCCGGCGACCAGATTCCCGGCCTGATGCACGTCAATCTGGGAGGCTATCACATCTCGGACATAGAATTTTCGGCCGCCATAGACATCGACAAAAACAAGGTGAACAAGGACCTGGCCACGGCCATCTACACCAAGCCCAACAACACCTATAAATTCTGCCAGGTGCCCAAGAGCGGGATCACCGTCCAGCGCGGCATGTTGCACGACGGCCTGGGCAAATACCTTTCCCAGATAATCCAAAAAGCCCCGGGCTCCACAGTGGACATAGTCAAGCTGCTGAACGACACCAGGACCGATGTGGTGGTCAGCTATCTGCCGGTGGGCTCCGAAGAGGCCACCAAATGGTATGTGGAGCAAATACTGGAAGCCAAATGCGCCTTCGTCAACTGCATTCCGGTATTCATCGCCCGGGAGCAGTACTGGGCTAACCGATTCAAGAAGGCCGGGGTGCCGGTGATCGGCGACGACATCAAGTCCCAGGTGGGGGCCACCATCACCCACCGGGTTTTGACCCGGCTGTTCATGGACCGCGGGGTCAAGCTTTTAAAAACCTACCAGCTGAATTTCGGCGGCAACACCGACTTTTTGAACATGCTGGAGCGGGAGAGGCTGGAGTCCAAAAAAATATCCAAGACCAACGCCGTCACCTCCATGCTGGATTACAAGATGGATCCCGACGACATCCACGTGGGGCCTTCCGATTACGTGCCTTGGCTGTTAGACCGCAAATACTGCCACATCAAGATGGAAGGCCAGACCTTCGGGGACGTGCCGCTGAACCTGGAGATGAAATTAGAGGTTTGGGATTCTCCTAACTCGGCCGGGGTGGTGATCGACGCGGTGCGCTGCGCCAAGCTGGCCCTGGACCACAAGCTTTCCGGGACCATGCTGGAGCCTTCCAGCTATTTCATGAAGTCGCCGATGGTGCAGGTGCATGACGACCAGGCCCGGAGGGACGTGGAAGAGTTCATCAGGAAGTACGGGCGGAAACGACAATAAACCCGCGATAATACGGGCTGATGCAGGTTGTGCACTTTGGGAGAAACGACATCTTATGATCAACCGTCATGGGATAGACCAAGTCGATGGAAAAGATAAGCGTATACATAGAAACTTCGATCATAAGTTACTTGGCAGCTAAACCAAGCCGAGATCTGCTCACTGCCGGGTGTCAACAAATTACAGCCCAGTGGTGGAAGAACAAGAGAAACGAATATGATCTTTTTATCTCTGAGTTGGTGATTGCTGAAGCCAGGGCAGGATTACCAGATGAAGCGGCAAAACGACTTGAATTGCTACGAGGAATATCCGAATTGAAAATCACTGGAGATGTTCGTCAAATAGCTGCCACATTGGTAGCGCAAGGTGCTCTTCCCGGTAAAGCCCAAGCCGATGCCCTTCATATTGCGACAGCTGCCGTTCACGGCATTGATTACTTGCTAACCTGGAATTGCCGACACATCGATAATCCTGCGACGAAACCATTAGTACGCAGGGTGTGCAGTACCGAAGGCTACTTGTGCCCGGAAATTTGCACCCCCATTGAAATTATGGAGGCAAGTGAAAATGAAAAATGAAATTTTATCGGAAGTCTGGCGAAACAGAGATGTATTTACCAAACGACATAAGTACGACCTCAACGCAATGGTTGCGACCTTGCAAAAGATGGAACGTCATCCATGGAATCCCATAGTCAACAGAAACAAGAAACACCCACCAAGCCTCTGCGGCCGATCCCGCAGAAGTAAGGCAGCCGATCTCAGTCGTTAGACTATGCGCCCGGCGTTGTCGCACGGTATTAAACAGGCGCGAAGATTCTGGCGGATTACGAGTCGCGGAACTTCACAACTAAAGGGGACTATGTATGGCTCGTACCCGGACAATGACGCAACCTTGTCACCGTTGCGCTTGCGGGCTTCGACGCGGTGCGCTGCGCCAAGCTGGCCCTGGACCACAAGCTTTCCGGGACCAGGCTGGAGCCTTCCAGCTATTTCATGAAATCGCCCATGGTCCAGGTGCCGGACGACCAGGCCCGGAGGGACGTGGAAGAGTACATCAAGAAACTGGGACGCAAATAACCAATGTCTGGCCGAATTCAAAATTCAAAATTCAAAATTCAGAATGGTAAGGGGCTGTTCGTCAGCTTCGAGGGCATCGAGGGATGCGGCAAGACCACCCAGGCATCGCTCCTGGCCAAATGGCTGAAGAGCCAGGGCCACCAGGTAGTCGTTACCCGGGAACCGGGCGGGCCGCCCATTGCCGAGAAGATCCGCAAGGTACTGCTGGATTCCAGGAACCACCACATGTCCCCGCTGGCTGAATTGCTGCTGCTGCAGGCTTCGCGGGCCCAGCACCTGGCCCAGGTGATAATCCCGGCGCTTAAGACGGGCAAGATCGTGATCTGCGACCGGTTCGCCGATTCCTCCACCGCTTATCAGGGATACGGCCGGGGGATGGATCTGGAGATGGTCAAACAACTGAACCAGATCGCGGTGGACGGCTGCTGGCCCAAGCTGACCCTGGTCTTCGATCTGCCGGTGGAGCTGGGCTTTTCCCGGGCTGCCGGAAGAAAGCGGGCTCTGGACCGGATGGAGCAGCAGCAGAAAGCATTCCACCGAAAGGTCCGGCGGGGCTTTCTGGCCATAGCTAAGGCCGACCCGGCCAGGGTCAAGGTGCTGGACGGCAGTCAGCTCCCCGATGTGATCCAGGCCGCGGTCAGGCAATTGGTTCTAAATTGTTTAAAGTAACTGTAGAAACGGTGGATACCAAAACTCAACCCCTTTGCTTCCCCTTCTCTTACCACATGCCGGACATAATATATCGCAAGAGAAGGGGATAGAGGGGATGAGTTCTGATAAAACAGTAATTCAGGTTCCAATAAAAAGCCAAGTTCAAAAAAGGATCCGACAACTATGGAGGAAGGGAATAAAATAATGATCACCAAGCGCAAGCTATTTTTGCTGATCGCCGGCATCGCCGTGTTCAGCATGGTGGCCGGAGGGATGTTCGCCCTTTACGCCCAAAGCCAGATGGCCGACGAGGCCTCGCTTTATTTCCGGCTGTTCCGGGACACTTTTTACCAGGCATACAGCCGCTATGTGGTGGCCCCCGATCCCCAGAAACTGATTTACGGCGCCATCAAGGGCATGCTGGGCAGCCTTGATCCCCACTCCCAGTTCCTGGATGCCAAAACGCTTAAGGACCTGAAGGTCAGCACCCAGGGGAGTTTTGGCGGGATCGGGATCCAGATAGACATCCGGGACAACGTGCTGACGGTGGTCTCGCCCATCGCCGGGACTCCGGCTGCAAAATTAGGCATCCAGGCCGGCGACCGGATAGTCAAGATAGAAAACGTTTCCACCCGGGGCATCACCACCGACGGCGCCATCGGCAAACTGCGGGGCCAGCCCGGCACCGAGGTCACCATTTCTATCCAGCGGGAAGGGGTGGACCAGTTGATGGACTTTACCATCACCCGGGCCAACATCGAGATCAAGAGCATTCCCTATTCCGGGTTCGTCAAGAACAAGATCGGCTACATCTGGCTGGCTAATTTTTCGGAGAAATCCGGTCCCGACCTGGGCCGGGCCATCCAGAGCCTGGAAAACCAGGGGGTCAAACAGCTGATCCTTGATTTGCGCAACAATCCCGGAGGATTGCTGAACGAAGCAGTGGAAATCTCCAGCAACTTCATAGACAAGGGGTCGATGGTGGTGTTCACCCGGGGCCGGCTGCCGGACGCCAACCGCGACTTCAAGGTGGCCTCAGATCCTCTCTATGGCGCCAAAAAGGGCACTATGGTGGTGCTGATTAACCAGGGGTCGGCCTCGGCCTCCGAAATCGTGGCCGGCGCCATGCAGGACTGGGACCGGGCACTGATCATTGGCCAGACCAGTTTCGGCAAGGGCTCGGTGCAGACAGTGATCCCCCTGGGCGATTCCATCGCCATGAAGCTGACCACCGCCAAGTACTACACTCCTTCGGGGCGCTGCATTCACCGGGACAACAGCGCCTGGCAGTCGGGCGAGATCGATATTTACGATGATGATACGACCAAAGCGAAGTTGGACAAGCTGAATAATGAGGGGGAAGAGATAACCAAAGATACCACCGGCAGTGATTCCCTGGCCGCAAAAGAAGTGTTCACCACGGTGGGCGGGCTCAAGCGCAAGGTCTACGGCGGTGGCGGCATCACCCCGGACGTCAAAGTGGACCTGCCGCTGTTGAAGAAATTAGAGAGCAACTTGGAGCGCAAGACCCTGTTTTTCAAATTTGCTATCAAATACACGGTGGTCAACAAAGACCTGCCCCAGAACCTTGAAGTGGATGCCTCCATGCTGGCCGAGTTCAAGAAGCTTTTGGCCGATGAGAAATTTGAATACACCGAACAGGAGTTCAAGGAAAGCGAAGCCTACATCAAAAAGGCTGTCAAGAGGGAGCTTCTCTCCAAGCTTTACGGCGACAAGGCCATGACCGCTTTTCTGCTGGAGGGGGATCTTCAGGTGCAGAAGGCCGTGGAGCTTTTGGAGAAGCACAAGGACCTGAACAAACTGCTGCAGACCGGGCAGAACAAGTGATCCCGGCCTGATGCCCGCTCATGCCGCGCTCTTTAATAATATCAGTGGACCATTATAGTGACTTGGGGTTGGCCGGATTATTATGACTGCCCCAAAAATAAATATTCGCAACAGAAAAGGAGGCGATTTAATGGTACAAATACCTTGCCAGAATTGCCATCAAGAATTGCCAGACACTTGGAACTGGTATGTTTGTGACCAGTGTGGTTTTCGGGTTTGTCCATCATGCTTAGGAAACCACTATGGTCCTTATGGAAGTGGTTTCAAGTGTTCGCAATGTGCGCTTGGGCATATGCAACAGAAACAATAGAATGTAGATTGTAAATGATCCAATCAAGTTGCCATGCCGCGCTCTTTAATAATCGACGGGTACAACCTGGCTTTTGCCTGGAAAGAAGTGCGCCCGCTTCTCCTGAGCAACCAGCAGAAAGGCCGGGAGCGCCTGCTGGACCTGCTGCGGCGCTATAAGAAAGCCACCGGCCAGGAAGTGCTGGTGGTCTTTGACGGACCCAAAGAATCATCGCAGCCCCGGCTGCAGACAGTCCAGGGAATAAAGACAACCTATTCGGCTTTTCCCAAGACGGCCGACGACGATATCCGGAAAATGATCCAGGCCTGCGCCGACAAGGGCCGGTTGCTGGTGATCAGCTCCGACCATCAGGTGTCCGGCTTTGCCGAGAGGCGCAATGTAGAAACCATGGGATCGGGAACCTTTGCTCAAAAAGTGGAACAAGTATTGGCCGGTTCGACCGAAGCGGAAGAGAAACCGCAGAAGGCCGACGTGGCCGACTGGCTGAAGTTCTTCCAGCGGGACAAAAATACCGATGATTAGGGGCGATACTTATAAGGAAGCCAGCCTGCCCGCTGACTTGTCCGCCGCCGCAGCAGCAACGAAGGAGAAAGTATGACGAAGGCTGGGAATATCAGGAAATTTAAACAATATGTCTGTTGGCCGGAGGAAATGATATGTCAAAAGACAGACTTACAGAATATGTCCGAGCCAAAGTGGTTTGTGTATTCCGCAACCAAGACAGGATCCTGGTGTGCGACGGCTATGATCCAACAAAGAAGGAATTGTTCTACTGTCCTCCCGGCGGAAAGATAGAATTTGGCGAGCCGAGCGAAGCGGCTATTCGCCGCGAGATAAAAGAAGAACTTGGGTCTGAGATAAAAAACCTTGCACTCCTTGGCGTTCTGGAGAATCGTTTTATCTTTGACGGCCAACAGGGGCATGAAATTGTGTTTGTGTACGATGCCGAACTTACCGATAAGTCTCTATATGCTGCTGATAGATTCAAGGCTCAAGAGAGCAATGGTCAGGTTTTTAACGCCCTCTGGCTTGATCTCGGGACAATAGGTCCTGACACGCCTCCGGTGTATCCGGACGGACTAATTGCATTGATGAAAATCAGCGAACAAAACATAAAACGATAAACAACCAAAATCACAGGAGCGTCAAGATGGCCCGAAGCAAGAACAAGCAGAAAAGACAGAGACTTAAATTCAAATTAGCCCGCACCAAAAAAGTGGAACGCAAGAAAAGACTGCGGATCACCGCCAAGACGGTAAAAAAGAGCGCCGCTGCCAAGAAGTAACCCGCCCCCCAGTTTTTAGCCCCGTCCGGCCCCAGAAATAATTTCTTAAGGAGAAACCCCGATGCCGGTAGCAGAGATCAGCGTAACCCCGATAGGAACGTTAAATCCCAGCATCTCCGAGTTTGTGGTGGACGCCATCAGGCTGGCCCGCAGTTCGGGGCTGAAATACGAGATCACGGCCATGGGCACCAACCTGGAGGGCAGCCTGGACGATATTTTGGCGGTGGCCCAGGCCATGCACCAGAAATGCCTGCTTTCCGGGGCCTTAAGGGTGTCCACCACCATCCGGATAGACGACCGGGTGGACAAGGTGCTTACCTTGGAAAGCAAGAAGGAGGCGGTGCGCAAAGGGTTGATGGGATGACTCTATGAAGGCAGGATATTAATCCGGTCAAATGGCCCGGATCCTGCCGTCCGGCCTCTTTAATTTCTTTGACCGGCCGTTTCAGTGTTTGCATTGAAACGGCAAAATAATTTATCAGGGAGGTTTATATGCCCGCGATATATTTTGACCACAACGCCACCACTCCGGTGCGCCCCGAAGTGCTGGAGGCCATGCTGCCATTCTACCAGAACGGCTACGGCAACGCCTCCAGCCTTTACGCTTTGGGGCGGGAGGCCCGCCAGGCCATAGAGGAATCCCGCCGGAAAATTGCCGCGGTGCTGAACTGCGAACCGGCGGAAATTGTTTTTACCGGTTCGGGCACCGAAGCGGACAACCACGCCATCAAGGGCGTGTTTTTTGCTAATAGGGTCGGCCGCTCGGGTTTGGTCACCTCTAAAATAGAACACCATGCGGTGCTGCATTCCTTTGAATATCTGGAAAAGCACCACGGGGCAAAAACCGTTTACCTGGGGGTGGACGGAGAAGGCCTGGTGGATCTGGAAGGCCTGAGCCAGGCTATCACGCCGGAAACGGCGCTGGTCTCCATCATGCACGCCAATAACGAGGTGGGCGCCATCCAGCCGTTGCCTGAAATCTCCAAGATCTGCCGGGACCAAAATGTTTACCTTCATACCGATGCCGTTCAGACCTTCGGCAAGATCGAGACCGACGTCAAGAAATTGGGAGTGAACCTGCTTTCACTTTCCGGCCATAAGATATACGCCCCCAAGGGAGTGGGGGCGCTCTACATCAAAAAGGGAACCAGGATCCACCCGCTGATTCACGGCGGCGGCCACGAGAAGAACCGCCGGGCCGGGACCGAGAACGTGGCGGGGATAGTGGCCTTGGCCCGGGCAGCCGAGCTGGCGGCCGGAGAACGGGAATCTCAGGCTCTGAAACTGACGGAATTGAGGGAACGGCTGTGGCAGGGGCTGCAAAAAAACATTTCCCACCTTCGGCGCAATAGTCCATCAGACCTGGGATTGCCGGGCACTTTGAATGTCAGCTTTGAGTTCATAGAAGGGGAGTCCATTTTGCTTTTGCTGGACATCAAGGGAATAGCCGCTTCCTCGGGCTCGGCCTGCACCTCGGGATCCCTGGAGCCTTCGCACGTGCTGGCGGCCATGGGCGTGCCCACCGAAACGGCTCAGGGCTCGGTGCGCTTCAGCCTGGGGCGGGAAAACACCGAACAGGAGGTGGACTACGTGATAGCCGAGCTGCCGGCCATAATTTCCCGGCTGCGCCAGATGTCGCCCATCGCCCCCAGGGAAAGCTGCCGGATAAACGACAAGTCCAGCTGAAGTCCTAATAAAATATATTAGGAAACCAGCTTGCACGCCGAAGTCCCGTCAGGGCGGGACGCAGGAGTGCAAAGCAGGAATAATTCACGGGCATCAGAAAATTTAAATTAATTACCGGCCAACAGTGAACTATCTCAAATGACTGGATAACCTGTTCCTCCAAGTTTACCTTTAATTTGCGAGGTGTATATGAAGCCTAAGAAAGACGGGTTCACTAAGGAGATCATCGAAGTGCTAGGCAAGGACGACGGGGAGAGCGTAGATCTCTTGAAGCAGGTGGATGACCTGATGCTGGAGAAGGCCGCCACTCTTTACGGCGACCTGATCTACGCCCTCGCCCATCTCCGTTTCAGCGAGGGGCAGGCCCGAAACCACTGGGAGAACATTTTAAAGCACAAGCTGGAGCTGGCTTCCAAGCTGGGCCGGAACGTGGGGATCCGGGTTTCTTTGCTGGATTACTTCACCAACCTGCAGCGGAAATTGGACAACCCCAAGGTGATCGAGATGGACCTCTACGAAAAGACCCTGCTTTCGGCGGTGACCGACGGCTTGACCGGACTTTATAATCACCGCTATTTCCATGACCGGTTTGAGGAGGAAGTGGAGCGGGCCCGGCGCTACCAGCATCCGCTTTCGCTGTTGATGCTTGACCTGGACGATTTCAAAATATACAACGACGCCAACGGGCACATTGCCGGAGACCTCCTTTTGGTGGAGGTCTCCAAAGTCCTTAAAAAAGCGGTGCGCAAGGTGGACACGGCGGCCCGTTACGGGGGCGAAGAATTCGCCATCATCCTGCCCTCCACCAAAAAGAAGGGCGCGCTGATCATCGCCGGAAGGATCTGCCAGAAGATCGCCGATTATAAATTCCCCAACCAGGCGGTAATGCCCAAGGGACGGATAACCGCCAGCATCGGGGTGGCCAGTTTGGGCGATGATTCCGACAACCACACCGGGCTTTTGGACAGCGCCGACAATTCCCTTTACCGCGCCAAGGCCAACGGCAAGAACCAGGCGGTAGGGTGACACTCTCCACCGGCCAACTAATTGACCAAACAATTGTGATACAATGGGCCAACCAATAGTCCATACGATCGTATGTCAATTGCATCTCAACCGTATACCCACTATATCCCGCTCTCTTGAATTGCCGACATAAAGTAAAACAGCAAAGCAGCAAATACATGAAAGCCTCAGACATCCGGTTTAAAGATTATGTCATCGCCTGGCGGCGCAGGTTTCATGCGCGTCCCGAGCTTTCTTTCAACGAAGTCCTGACCTCCAAGGCTATTGCCGCGGAATTGAAGCGCCTGGGATATCAGGTAAAAACCGGGGTAGGAAAAACGGGTGTGGTCGGGCTTATCAAAGGCAAAAGCGCGGGAAGAACCGTGGCGCTGAGGGCCGACATGGACGCCCTGCCGGTGCAGGAAGAGAACCAGGTTCCTTATCGCTCCAGGAATCCGGGCAAGATGCACGCCTGCGGCCACGACGGCCATTGCGCCATGCTACTGGGGGCGGCTTTGATCCTGGCCAGGGACAGGGCCAATCTTAAGGGCCATGTCAAACTGTTGTTCCAGCCGGGCGAGGAAACCCCGCCGGGCGGGGCGCTGGGGATGATCGCTGCCGGAGCCTTGCAAAATCCCAAGGTCAATGCGGTGTTCGGTCTGCATCTGGACTCGTCCCTGCCATCCGGCAGGATCGGCCTGCGCCAGGGTCCGATGATGGCCGCCTCCGATAATTTCGATATCATCATCAAAGGCAAGGGCGGGCATGCCGCCCGGCCCCACCATTGCCTGGATCCCATCGCTGCTGGGGCTCAGATAGTTATGGCCCTGCAGACCATAGTCAGCCGCAGGACCGACCCGGTCCAGCCGGCGGTGGTTACCGTAGGTAAATTCGTTTCCGGCGCCAAGCACAACATCATCCCCGAGACCGCCCTGCTGGAGGGCACCGCCCGTTCCATCGACCGGCATACCTGGAAGATGATGCCTCTTTGGATCAAACAGACCGCCGAAGGGACGGCCAAAGCCAACGGGCTTGCGGCCGCAGTGGAATATGAACGGGGATATCCGGTGCTTTACAACGATCCCAAGATGGTTGACTTTGCCGAGTCCGTGATCAATAGAATGCCGGGACATCCGTCAGTGGTCCATATCAAGGATCCTTTGATGGGCGGCGAGGATTTTGCTTATTTTCTGCAAAAGGCCCCCGGGGCTTTTTTAAGACTGGGAAGCTGCAAGGACAGCAAAACCGCCCATCCTTGGCACCATCCGAAGTTCAATATAGACGAAGAAGTTCTGCCCACAGGGGCAAAGCTGCTGGCGGAGCTGGCAGAGCAGTATTTGGGTTTGTCAGCATAACTGGTTTGCACAAAAAACAATCGCCAATTAGTCCAGCCGTAAAATGAAAAAATTCACAGTTACAGGACTGCTCTTGATCGCGGTCATGGCCCTGGCCTGCAGTCCCGCCCGGCTACGACCCGACAACTGGGCCCAGCCGGTGAGCCTGGCCGGAGTGCCCAATCTTTTCAAAGTCAGCGAAACCCTGTATCGCAGCGCCCAGCCCGATTCCCAGGGAATGAAGAATCTCCGGCAACTGGGGATCAAGACTGTCGTCAATCTAAGGTCGTTTCACACCGACCAGGATGATTTTGGGAAAACAGGGCTGGCCGGGGAACACATATACATGGTGGCCTGGCATCCGGAAAAAGAGGAAGCGGTCCGGTTCCTGAAAATAGTCTCTGACAGCGCCAGGACACCGGCGCTGGTCCATTGCCAGCACGGTTCCGACCGCACCGGCACGATGTGCGCCATATACCGGATGGCAGTTCAGGGCTGGAGCAAGGAGGAGGCCGTTCGGGAAATGACCCAGGGCGGTTTTGGATTTCACCGGATATTTGCCAACCTTCCCATATGGATCAGGGTATTGGACATCGGCCAGTTAAGGAAAGAGGCGGAGATCACAGACAAACCAGTCCCGGCCGCTCTGAAACCCAATACGCCCCAAATAAAGTGAAGGCCGATACCGAAAACAGGAATCCACCGGGACAACAACATCAATAGCATTGGCGGAGGAACCTACCATCACTGTAAAACAAACCTGTCCCTGGCCCCAGGACGACGTTCAAATGGTGGAGTATCACGACACCGAGTGGGGCGTGCCGCTGCACAATGACCAAAAACTTTTTGAGTTCCTGGTGCTGGACGCTTTTCAGGCGGGCTTGAGCTGGCGCGCCATTCTGCATAAGAGAGAGAATTTCAGGAAAGCCTTCAAGGACTTTGACCCCAAAAAGGCGGCCCGGTTCACCCCGCCTGATATCCAGAGGCTTTTGACGGATCCGGGAATAATCCGCAACCGGCTGAAGATCAAGGCCACGGTGAAAAATGCCAAGGCTTTTTTGAAGGTGCAAAAGGAGTTCGGCACATTTGACAAATACATCTGGTCTTTTGTGGGGAACAAGACGGTTTTGAACAAATGGGAAACCATCAGCCAGATCCCGGCCTGTAGCGTGCAATCGGACGATATGTCAAGAGACCTTAAGGCCAGGGGTTTCAGTTTCGTGGGCACCACAATCTGCTATGCCTTTATGCAAGCGGCCGGGCTGGTGAATGATCATCTGGTGAGCTGCTTCCGGCACAAGGAAGTAAATAATATAAAAAAACAGTTAGGGGTTATCTTTTCTTAACCGCCAAGCGATGCACTGAGTTTAATCGAAGTGACGTAAAGATCGCCAAAGAATACATAAAAGAGCTTCCCGTCCTGGCCTTCCCCGCCAGTAGCATGTACTTCCCATTACTGTGTATGTAACTCGAAGTTTATCCGCCTTCGCAGAATACCACGAACTATGCCCGTGGAGCTCCGCAATTATAATATTTAAATCCAAAAGATATCAAACAACTCCGCTCCATAATATTGCTCCTGCTGGTACTGCTGACTTTTGAAAACAGCACTCAGGCCGACCAGCGGAATTGGCAGCAATTCAAAACCTTTGGCGGCAGCACCCTGTCCGGCGAGGTAAAGACCCTGATCGCAGACACCCGCTATCTTTACGCTTTCACCGGTTCCGGCGGGGTCCGCTACGACAAGCTGCTGGACAAATGGGATTTTTCATTTCTGTCTCAGGCTCCTCCATCAAATTCCCAGTTTGCCGCGCTGGATCACCTGTCCGGGGATTTCTATTTTGTTTCGGGTCAAAACGTCACGCCCTACAATGCCCTTTCCAAGTTCTATTACGGCCCGGTCCGGTTCCCGGCTCCGGTACTGGGTCTGTCTTTTGACGGAAAGGGCATCTGGGCCAAGACCCAAACTTCAGTTTATTCTTTAGACCGCTGGACCAGAAAGGTTTCTTTGTCCGCCGACAGCGGAAACGTCCGGGAGTGGCAGGGTATAGTTGACTTAAGGCAGATCAGGACCGATGTCCGGCTGCTGGGCCTGGCTCCTTATCAAATGATGGACGAATGGGCCGTGCCCCATCCCATCACCGCATTGGCCAACGAGCAATTCGGACCCGAGGTCTGGCTTTGGTACCGGGGCCTGGGCCTGTGGAAATACAATACCTTTTCCCGTAAATTAAGCCAGGCCACCAAGGGGTTCCTGGCCAGCGCCGGGGTAAATGCCATCGCCTCCCACGAGGAATGCCTGGCCCTGGCCGGGCCGGGCGGGATTACCCTGGTCGGCGCCGAAGGCGAACGTTGGCAGCAGATCAACCGGATGTTCAACGCCGACCTGGCCGAATACTCAATACGGGCTTTGGTCTTAGATGACCGTGATGTCTTTGCCGGAACCGACCGGGGGATCCTGGCCTTCAAGCGGGGCGATGACTTCGTCCGGAACATCACCACTTACGACGGCCTGCCTTACGACCGGATAAACTGCCTGTACCTGGAAGGCGACAGCCTGTGGGCCGGCACCGACTGCGGACTGGGTCTGTATCAGCGGAGCATAAAGACCACGAGCAGTCTTTGGCCGCAGCTGGAAAACCATAAGATCAGCGGCATCGGGGCCGACTCCAAATATATCTATCTGGCCACCGCCCGGGGGGCCGTCAAATTGGACCGGCAGGACAGCTTAAGGCCCAGGCGTTATACCGACCCCGATCCGGCCCTGCTGGAAGAGCCAATGACGGCGGTGATCTCCGAGGACACCATCACCTGGTGGCTGGGCAGTGATTTTCTGCTGGCCGGCAATAAAAACGACGGCAGTTACCGAACCTTCCTCCGTTCCGGAAATTATGCCGCCGGCCAGGGTCTGTGTCTGGCCATAGACGCTGGCAATGTCTGGATCGGCACCGATAACGGGCTGGTGCGTTTCGTCAAAAGCCGGAACCAATTTCTGGTCTACCATGCGGCCGATGGTTTAATGGACGAACAGGTGTGGTCGGTATATTCATTGAACGGTTATCTGTGGGCCGGGGGGGCAAACGGGGTCAGCCGTTTTTGCTTTAAGAATGAGGATCAATGAAACCTCAGATGATCCAGAGCGCTTACGACCGGCTGGCCTTAAGCGACGGCGACAGTTCCCAAAACTACTACCGGCATGCCGGGCCGGACATGAGGCTGAAGCTCCTGCTCTCGCTGGCGGCAAAAATAAAGCCCCGGAAAATCCTGGAGGTCGGCTGTTCCGACGGACATGTGATGGAATCCCTGAAAAGCCTCCTGGTTAAAGGACAGGAAACTCATCTTTTCGGGCTGGACATTTCACATATATCCCTGCAACGGGCCCAGGCAAAGAACTGCGGCGATGTGATCATGGCTTTAGCCGAAAAACTGCCGATCAGGCAGGGCAGCATCGACCTGATCATAGCCAGCCAGGTGCTGGAACATATTCCCGACCTGGAAGGGGCGATAGACCAGGCCTTTTCTGCTCTCCAGCCCGGCGGCCATTTTATGATCACCGTCCCCCTGGCCGACTGGTTCAAACTATACAAGGGTCTAATCCGGCGGGCGCCGGTGAAGTTCCTGGACCAGGAAACCCATATCAGGGAATGGGCGCTGGCGCCTTTCCAGAGGTTCGTCTCCAATGGCCGCCTTTTGTCCCAGTTGATAAAAAGCGGTTTTACCATCAGGCAATGCCAGGGGTCTTTTTTTTACAGCTGGCGGCTGGAACGCCTGGCCGACCGGGTCTTATTGAAGTGTCCTCAGGCTTATAACCTACTTAGGGCCTGGGATGTGATACTGGGCACCATTCCAGTTTTGCTCTGGGGCGCTAGATATGCTATAATTGTTTCACAAAAACCAGAAATAATCGTCTGAATAATCAAATGACCTACCAGCACGCCATAGAATATCTGATGTCTTTTTTGAATCTGGAAAAAGCTCCGGGACAAAAATATCGCGACGATTCCTACAACCTGGACGATTTCCGGCAGCTTTTGAACCAATTGGGCAATCCCCAGAATTCGTTCAAATCCATATTGGTGGCCGGGACCAAGGGAAAAGGCTCCACCGCCGCCTTTATAGAGAGCGCCTTAAGTGCCCAGGGGCTGAAGGCGGGACTGTATACTTCGCCGCATCTGATAAGTTTTTGCGAACGGATCAAATTGGGAGGCCGGAGTATTCTGGAACGGGACTTTGCCCAGAGGCTGGACTGGCTGAAGCCGTTTTTGGAAAAGCAAAAAGTCAACGCCCATTCCAAGACCGGTGGGCGGTCCACGGTGTTTGAAATACTGACCGCCATGGCTTTTTTGTATTTTCAGGAGATGAGGATCGATTGGGCGGTGCTGGAAGTGGGGCTGGGCGGGCGCCTGGACTGCACCAACGTGGTCAATCCCAGGGTTTCGGTGATCACCAACATCAGCCACGACCATACCGAGATCCTGGGAGAAAGCCTGAAGGAGATCGCCGGGGAAAAAGCCGGGATAATCAGGCAGGACGGCCTGGCGGTTACCTCTCCCCAGGGGGCCGAAGCGCTGAAGGTCATAATGAACAGATGCCGGGAACTTAACGCCCGGCTGTTTCAGGTGGGCAAGGACGTGATCTTTAAGATATCGGAGCAGAATCCGGAACACTTGAGCCTGGACCTGGCCGGCACCTTCGGCAAACTGAATAGTGTGGAGCTGGGGCTTAACGGAGACTTCCAGGCCGAGAATGCCGCCACCGCCTTCGCCGCCTTGCGGGCCCTGCAGTTCCGCAACCAGCAGGTGGGCGACCCCGCCATCCGCAAGGGTTTTAAGGACATTTCCTGGCCGGGCCGGCTGCAGACCGTTTCCCGGCACCCGTTGATCATAATAGACGGAGCCCATAACGACTACTCGGCCTACCGGCTTAAAAAAGCGGTGGAGATTTTGTATCCCGAAAAAACCAGGATCCTGGTGCTGGGAATATCGGCCAACAAGGACATCGGGGGCATCGTCTCCAATCTGGTTCCCCAAAGCCGGGTGCTGGTGATCACCAAGGCCAAGCATTCCCGGGCGGCAACCCCTGAGGCCATCAGGCGGGAGGCCAAAAAATTCGCCGTGCCGGTGATAGAGACCGAAACCTTATGCCAGGCGCTGGACAGGGCCAAAGAACTGGCCATGCCCCAGGATCTGGTGCTGGTGACCGGCTCGCTGTTTTTGGCTGGGGAAACGCTGGAGCTTTTGGGCAAGAAAATATAAACCTTAAATATTTTGGCAACGATTATGAGCAGAGTGGTGGTATCAAAAGAAGGGCTGGCCAAGATCAAGGCCGAGCTGGAAAATCTGGTCAAGGTGGAAAGGCCCGCCATTTCGGCCGCTCTGGCCCATGCCCGGAATTTAGGCGACCTTTCGGAGAACGCCGAGTACCATTCGGCCAAGGACAAGCAGGGCCTGATAGAATCCCGGATCCGCAAGCTGCAGGAGGACCTGGCCCGGGTCGAAGTGATAGACGAAAGCCAGCTGGCCCAAGGCGTGGCGGTGTTCGGTCGGAAGGTTGTGGTCAGGGATATTTCGGACAACAGCCTGGAAACCTATATTTTGGTGGGGCCGCACGAGGCCGATTTTGACTCGGGCAAGATCTCGGTGGAAAGCCCCATCGGCAAAGGGTTGCTGGGCAAGAAGGCCGGAGAAACCGCCGAGATCAAAGTTCCGTCCGGCAGCATCAAATACAAGATAATTTCAATCACGTAGGGACACGGCAGCCCGTGTCCAGAATAGTAGGGACATGGCGCGCCATGTCCCTACATAGGAGATAAAATCATGCCCAATCCTCAAGTCGCGGTTTTAATGGGTTCCGACAGCGATCTGCCGGTGATGGAAAAAGCCGTCGAGGCCCTGAAGGAATTCGGAATAACGCCGCAGGTCAAAATTCTCTCCGCCCACCGCCTGCCCGACAAGGTGGCCGAATTCAGCAAGGAAGCCCGCAATAGCGGATTCGAGGCCATCATCGCCGGGGCCGGCATGGCTGCGCACCTGGCCGGAGCGGCAGCCGCTCACACCACCCTGCCGGTGATCGGCGTGCCGCTTAAATCCGGGGCTCTGGCCGGGGTGGACGCCCTGTATGCCACGGTTCAGATGCCCTCCGGCATTCCAGTGGCTACGGTGGCCATCGACGGGGCCAGGAACGCGGCCATCCTGGCGGCGCAGATACTGTCCATCAAGTACCCCGAGATCGCCGGGAAGCTGGAGGATATGCGGGCCAAGATGCGGCAGGAGGTGGAGAAGAAATCTGAAGAAGCAGAAAAAAAATACAATAAATAAATATAGGAATAAATATTTTATGAAAACCATCACCCAAACCAATTTCCCCGGCCTCAAAAAGGTCTCCCAGGGCAAGGTGCGCGACATCTACGACCTGGGCCAGCACCTGCTGATAGTGGCCACCGACCGGATCTCGGCCTTTGATGTGGTCCTGCCCAACGCCATTCCCTTTAAGGGTTATGTGCTGACCCAGATCTCCAAATTCTGGTTCGACAAAATGGAGGCCATAATGCCCAACCACCTGATAGCCACCGAGGTCAAGGATTTTCCGTCATCCTGCCAAAAATACAAAGAGGATCTCGAGGGCCGTTCCATGCTGGTCAAAAAGGCCAAACCGCTTCCGGTGGAGTGCATCGTGCGGGGATATCTGACCGGCTCCGGACTGAAGGACTACAATAAGACCGGCCATGTCTGCGGAATAGAGCTTCCCAAAGGGCTGGTGGAATCCAGCCGGCTGGAAAGCCCCATCTTCACGCCTTCCACCAAGGCCGAGCTCGGGGCCCACGACGAGAACATCTCTTTCGAGAATATGTCTGATATTCTGGGCAGCCAAAAAGCGGAAAAGGTGAAACGCCTGTCGCTGGAGATCTACACCGCGGCCCGGAAAGTGGGGGAGGAGAAGGGCCTGATCATCGCCGACACCAAGTTCGAGATGGGGGACTATCAGGGCGGGCTGATCCTAATCGACGAGGCGCTGACCCCTGACTCCTCGCGCTTCTGGCCTCTGGCCGGATACCAGCCTGGGAAGTCCCAGCCCAGTTTTGACAAACAGTTCGTGCGCGACTACCTGAATACCCTGGACTGGAATAAACAGGCTCCGGGGCCGGAACTGCCGAAGGACGTGGTGGAGAAGACCAGCCGGAAATATCTGGAAGCCTTGAAAATACTGGCAAATCAAAGCATATAAAACAGAGAGAGTGAGAATCCATGCTTAAGAAAAAAACCGCCGTGCCCAAAAAGAAAGTTGTTGCCAAGCGGACCCCGGCCGACCGGCGCCGTCTTTTAAACGAACAGGAATTTAAAAAGCTGATAGAAACCGGCCAGGCCGTTGAAAGCGACCGCCGCAGCTGGATGGAGCGGCGGAAGGCCGAAGCGGCCAAGGGTAAAAAGAAAAAGGCCTGATACAATTGACAAAGAGCGGCAAATCCAACTACGCCCTGTCTACAATAGGGCTTCCTCCTACGTCCGCCACAGGTGGACTACGGCGTACAGGTCGTCGGACAAGCAATGAATACTAAACGGCAAACAAATACACGGTAGAAATCAAACGCTTAATTGCGGATAGATAAATCAAACATGTTTTGGAAGAAAAAAGAAATTCCCTCTCATGGCAAGACCATCACCGTTCAGCAGGGAGTGGCGGCGAACGCCCTTTCCATCCAGGCCCTGATCAACGTGCTGGTCAACAAAAACGTCTGCACCCGCCAGGAGATCATGGACGAACTTAAAGTAATAACCCGGCCGGTCCAGAATGACGGAACTAAAGGATAAGATAGAAGAAATTTTCTCCCAGGCCGACCAAAGCGCCAGGCAGGGGGACCGCCTGGGGGCCATCGCCAGCCTGACCGAGGCGACCAGCCTGCCGGAGATCGCCCAACAGGAACCGCTGTCGCTGGAATGCGCCCATTGGGGCCTGGCCGGGCTGCTGATCGCCGAAAGGGATGTCAAGCAAGCCGAGGTCCATTTAAAGGCGGTTATAAAGCTTAATCCCCAGGAAGCCGGATATTTTCAGGAATTGGGAGCGCTTTATAACTACCATGCCCGGTTCCAGGAAGCCGCCCTCCAGTTTGAACAGAGCCTGAAGTTGAGGCCAGGGCATCCCGAAACCACCCACCTGCTGGGCTGGGCGGTTTTCATGTCCGGCGATCTGAAGCGGGGGCAGAAAATTCTGGAGCTGGCGCTGGAGCTGGATGAGAACAATGCCGGGACAGTGAACGACCTGGCGGTCTGCCTGATGGAGCAGGGAAAGATCAAAGAGGCCCAGGGTTTTATAGGAAAGGCCCTGGAGCTGGACCCCGATAATGAGCTGTTGAGGTCCTTCCGGGAAATGCTGGAAGGGAAGACGGGGCGGCTAATAAAAAGAAAAAAACAAAAGGGTGAAACCATGAGAAAGATATTTTGCGGAGCAGTTGCGGCAATCCTGCTGGCTCTGCCGGCTGTGGCCTCCGCCCAAAAGCTGCAGGTCTCGGTGATGGACCTTAACGTCACCAGCGGCCTTACGCCCCAGGAGGCGGTGATGTTGACAGATTGCCTGCTTAACGAGTTCATTACCATCGGCGCGTTCAAAGTGGTGGACCGCTCCAACCGAGACAACATCCTTAAAGAACAGGGCTTTCAACAGAGCGGGGCCTGCGACCAGGGGGCCTGTTTGGTGGAGGCCGGGCAACTGTTGGGCGCGCACAAAATGTTCGGCGGCACGGTGGGTAAGATGGGCGTAAAATACGCGGTGCAGTTAAGGATGATAGACGTGAAAACCGGCGAAGCCGACATGGCTTTTACCCGTCAGTATTCCGGCGACGTCTCAGCCCTTTTGGACGCTATGAAGGAGGCGGCCACCGAGTTCAGCAAATGGAAGTCCAAACCTAAGGCCCAGGCCATTGCCGAGACCAAAGCAGAAACCGGCAATTTGAAAGTAGTTTCCACCCCGGCCGGGGCCACTATATTTTTGGACGGGCCGGACGTTGGAACAACCCCGGGGCTGTTAACCAAAATAGAAATTGGCGAGCACCAGATAATTGTAACCAGAGACGGCTACAGCAGTTTTAGCAAGACCGTAACGGTCGCTAAAAATATTACCACCAC
>JACQXR010000049.1 GCA_016208585.1 candidate division TA06 bacterium
ACTGGAAGACCTCACTCAAATGGCAGCGATTGGAACCCTACGAAAAGTTTGCCGGGATGATCGAACGCCACTGGGATGGCATTGCCGCTTACTGCCATCCGTCAAACAAAGTCGCCTTGGGGTTTGTTGAGGGGTTGAACGACAAGATCAGGGTTATACAGCGCAGGGCGTATGGTTTGAGAGACGAGGAATACTTACGGTTGAAGGTACTGACCTGCACGCTTCCTCCCCTGTAAGTAGCCCAAAATCACCTAAAATCACCCACACTCATTGGAGAAGACCCATCTACAAATTGCTGGTAGAGCTCGTTCCGCAAATGCGGATCTGCCAACAATACCAACATAAAAGAAAGGAACAGTCCCGCCATGCCGGCTATACTTGTATTGAATAAAATCCGGGGTTTTACGGGTTTTCCCGTCACATACGGGGGGGTCACATATTCAAAACTATGAAACAATGCCAGATCTATCTGCATTTCATAATATTTAAGCCGGAGGTCAGATAACTTACTTTCCATTTCTACCGGATTAAATCCGATAATCGTTTTGCCCTGCAATTGCCGCAATACTTTTTCCCGTATGGCGATTGAGCTGTCTATTGACCGTTGCAGCCCATTTAAAGCCGTCATTAAGTTTACTCTTTCAGACTCATACTTCAGGCGGACATACTCATTATTGCGCAAATGATTCATCACCGTTTCTATTGCCGTTAATCCACTATCTGGAATCTTCTCCACATAAACCAACATCCGAAATTGTACAGTTGAGCCTCTGATCTCTTCAATGATCAACGATTTTACATAAGGGGACAGGCTGCTGCCGGTTGAATCACCGGCGCCGTCCTTTCTTTGCTTCCAGTACAATCCAACCAGGTTTTTTGTTTCAAGCACATTGATCAGCGCCTTTACGTTTCCTTTGGAATCGGTATTTATTCTGTTTTTTGAGGTTTCGGGCAAGGTGACAATGGCTTCCGCCTGGTATACCTTGGGGGAAACCAACCCCACAACTAACGCCGCTGCGGAAAATAATATCGTGGTGCCGATGACGATATAACCCCTTTTAATAATCAGCTGTTTTAAATCGGCAAGGGTGGATTTTTGATCGGGTAGCATAGTCCTTCTCCTATGAAAAAGTTTTAAGTAAACCTTACCATAATTTATTCGCCTTTTTTAAACACCATTCACTGCCGCCAGCATGCCATTTTCTTTTTCCATTTTAAAACAGGCTACTTTTATAATATTACAAACCGTTTCCGCATACTGCCGCTGGCGGCACTATCAATACTGCCTGGCAGGATCAGAAGAAGAATGGCCCCAGCTATTGTTCCAAATACCACTCTATAGCGCGCCGCAGCCCGGCCTCAAAATTTGTCTTGGACCTGAACCCGAACTCCCGTTCCGCCCGGCTGGTGTCCAGCATCCGCCGGGGCTGGCCGTCGGGTTTGGTGCCGTCCCAAATTATATTCCCGTCAAATTTCATCAGCCGGGCGATCAGTTCCACCAGTTCTTTGATTGATATCTCAAAGCCGGCCCCCAGATTCACTGGATCGGACTTTTGGTATCTTTCCGCCGCCAGCAGAACGCCTTCGGCAGCATCTTCAACATACAGGAATTCCCTGGTGGCTTTTCCCGTTCCCCAAACCACTATTTCCTTACGGCCTTCGGTCTGGGCGTCGTGTATTTTTTTGATCAAGGCGGGAATGACATGAGACGACCCGGGGTCAAAATTGTCCCGGGGGCCGTACAAATTTACCGGCATTAAAAATATCGAGTTGAAATTGTACTGCTGGCGGTAGGCCTGCGATTGGACCAGCAACATCTTTTTAGCCAGGCCGTAGGGGGCGTTGGTTTCCTCGGGATAACCGTTCCAGACATCATCCTCTTTAAACGGCACCGGGGCAAACTTGGGGTAGCAGCAGATGGTTCCCAGGGCCACGAATTTTTCAATCCCGGCCTGCCGGCCTATTTCCATCAGCTGGGCCCCCATCATCAGGTTGTCATAAAAAAACTCGCCGGGCTTCTCCCGGTTGGCCCCGATCCCGCCCACCTTGGCGGCCAGATGAATGACGATGTCGGGGCGGGCATCGCGGTACAGCCGCTTGATGGCGTCCAGATGCACCAGGTCATAGTCTTTGATATCCGGAACAAATATGTCCCGGCAGCCGCTGGATTGTAATTTTTGGATCAGGAAGGAGCCCAGAAAGCCCTTGCCCCCGGTCACTGTCACCCTTTTGTTACCCCAAAAACCCATTTTAATCCCTCCTCAACAAAAAATATTTTTCTGCTTCTCAACCGGTGTCTATTTGCCTTTAGATTCCACTTCTTTCTTCAGTCTCTCGGCCAGTTCCTCCACCGTCATCTGTCCGACATCCCCCTGGCCGTGCCGGCGCAGCGAGACTTTGGCCTGCTCCTGCTCCTTGGCCCCCACGATGATCATGCCGGGTACCTTCTCCATCTCGGCGGCGCGGATCTTGGCCCCGATCTTTTCGCTCCCCAGGTTAAGCTTGACCCGGAACCCTGAACGCTGTAAGCTCTCGGCTATACGCTGCGCGTAGTCCGCCTGGGCGTCGGTGATGTTCATTACCGCCAGCTGGACCGGTGCCAGCCACAGCGGGAAGTTTCCGGCGTAGTGTTCTATCAGTATCCCGAAGAACCTTTCCAGTGACCCCAGCAGCGCCCGGTGCACCATATATGGCCGATGCTCCTTGCCGTCCTCGGCGATGTAGGTCATTCCGAACTTCTCGGGCAGGTTGAAATCGAACTGGATGGTGCTGCACTGCCACAGCCGGCCCAGGCTGTCCTTGATCTTGATGTCTATCTTAGGGCCGTAGAACACCGCCCCACCCTCCATCCGCTCATAATCGATATTCCGGGCCTGAAGCGCCTTGACCAGAGACTCCTCGGCCTTGACCCACATTTCGTCCCGTCCGGCGTACTGTCCCGGATTTTTGGAGTCGCGCACCGACAGCTCGATCTTGACGTCTTTGAACCCGAAGTCCTTAAGCATTGACAGCGAGAAATCCAGTACCCTTAAGACCTCGTCGTCGATCTGGACCGGGGCGCAGATGATGTGGGCGTCGTCCTGGGTGAAGCCCCGCACCCGCATCAGCCCGTGCAGGGCCCCGCTCCGCTCGTAGCGGTAGACCGTGCCCAGCTCGGCCCAGCGCAGCGGCAGATCGCGGTAGGAATGGCGGCCGGTATTGTAAATCAGGATGTGGAACGGACAGTTCATGGGCTTGATGAAGTATTCCTGGCCCTCGATATCCATGGGTGAGTACATGTTCTCCCGATAGAAATCCAAGTGCCCGCTCGTCTGCCACAACGACGCCTTGCCGATATGAGGCGAGTAGACGATTTCGTACCCAGCCTTATAATGCTCCTTACGCCAGAAGTCCTCGATGACGGTACGAATGAGCC
>JACQXR010000050.1 GCA_016208585.1 candidate division TA06 bacterium
TGTCCGCCTCTCCCCGTCCCTCTCCTCGACCTAACCCCTTCGCCCCTTCCCTCGAGGGAAGGGGTTGGGGTTGGGTTCGTAATACCACCGCCTTCGCCACGCTCTGCCCGGCTCCAATGTTTACGCTTATTTCCCCGTCCTGGTAGCCGGTCTTTTCCACTTTAACGGAGTATGTTCCCGGCTCCAAGCCCGTTACCGAGCAGGGGGTGTTTCCCCGGGGTGTGCCGTCCACCGTTACGCTGGCCCCGCCTGGTGTGCTGGTAATCACAATGCTGCCGGGCTTGGGGGTCAGCTGGGCATTCAGGCTGTTGCCGTCCCCGCTTTCTATGGTCATCTCCACTTCGTAGGCCTGGTAGCCCGCTTTGGTAACTTTTATTTTGTGCGCCCCTATGCCCAGCCCAGATACACTTAAACCTGTGGAACCTGTTAAACCTTTTGAAACCCCATCTATGAATACACTGGCGTTAGCTGGCTCCGAAGTTATGCTTAACGACCCGTATTCCTTTGTCAAAACAGCGCTGACCGTGGTGGTAATATTTTTAGCGACCGTTACGGTCTTGCTAAAACTGCTGTAGCCGTCCTTGGCGATGATAACCTGATGCTCGCCGGCCTCGATTTTTGACAACTGCCCCGGGGTTGTTCCCACATCCGCCCCGTCTAAGAATATCTTTGCGCCCGGCGGCGTGGAGCGTATGACCAAACCTCCGTAATCCACGCTCAGCGGGGCTATGGCCTGCGCCACGGCCGTGGGCTTCCATTTGCTGAACTCGGCGGCCGCCTCCTTCATGGCTCCAAGCAATTTTGAGCCATCGGCGTAGCTTCGCGAAAACGGCATGTCCAACCGCGAGGTTTTTACGTCCACCATTTGCAATTCAACCGAGTACACGCCGCTTACCTTACCTATGCTGCCGCCGATCATCTTCTGCACGCCCAACAGTTGGCCGACCTCGACCAGGCATGAACTCTGGTCACAGGCGCCGGTTTGCTGGAACCCCTGCTCTTTGAGAATATAATCGCGCTGGGCAATGTCCAGAACCTCGTAAGCCTTGATTGCCGCCAGCTCGTTTAGCAATTTTTTGGTCAGCTGCTCGCCCTCGGCTTCCGACAGACCGCTGGTGATCTTCAGGTCGGTCACCGAAACGGTCAGCTTTTGGGCCTGCACCGGTAGGACTATGGCCAAAGCCATAATGGCGGCCATCATGACAATGCGCATTTTATTTTGCATAACCTCTCCCGATTTTTTATAATTTATTTTCGCATCCTTTCGTGTTTTTCGTGGGCAAGTTATTCCCCCTCGTCCCGCATTTCATAGGCCTTGCGCAAATGCGGTATGGTGATGGACCCTCCCACCACCAGCGAGACATTCATGATCTCATCAAACTCCGCCTGGGTCACCCCCATCTTTTTGCACTGCAGCACATGGTAGCTGATGCAGTCGTTGCAGCCCCGCCATGACGGGGCACAGCCCCAGCATTTCCTTGGTCTTGCCCGGCAGGGCTCCGTCCTGGTAGGCCGCGGTGTCCAGGTTGAAGAACCGCTTGATGCCGGCATTCTCAGCCGCCAGTATCCGGTCGTTCATCTTGGAACGGTAAGCTTTGAATTCTTTAATTTTATCAGGCATGACTGCTCCGGTTAAATAGTCAAACTATTTTGGCGGTTTCCCTTGGGAAAAATCAAATTTTTCCCAGCCCAAATCTTGTTTTTCTTGCCCCAAATCTTATTTGGGCTTCCCCAAAGAAGATTTTACCTGGCCCAGGAGCCTTTTGGACTGGCCCAAAGAACATTTTACCAAGCCCAAATTGTATTTTTCCCAGCCCAAAACATATTTGGGCTTCCCCAAATAAGATTTTACCTGGGCCAAAGACTTGCCGGAGCAGCCCAAAGATTGTCTTTCCCTGTCCAGATACCTGCCAGTTATGCCAACCGCTTACGTTGATATTATTGCTGCCCCGTGCTTGCGCGCCTGCCTATGCCGTAACTACGCCCGGCATAATAGCATGGCTTCGTGCAGGCAGGCCGTAGTCAGCTTCAGCACGGCGCAGGTATACGTCGAAGCTTTTGCTTAGGCTGCATGCTTGTCTATCCTTGGGGGCCGCAACTACCGCGAAGGCATCAGAGCGGTGGCGCAAGACCCTGCCACCTTCTCCAAAACTTCATTAGTTACTCTATCAAACTCATTCCCGGTCCCCTTCTCTTGGCCAGAGAAGGGGTTCAAGGCTTGCGCTGAGCAGAGCCGAAGTGGGTTGAGTTACTTCTAGTTTCTAAACTCATCCCCTCGCCTGCGTCTATAAGCAAATGACTTTGGCGAACAGGCCGTCCCCTTCTCTTATTTATTTTCCAATTTATCCGACGAAGCATTTTTGCATAGTCGGAGAGAAGGGGAGTAAGCTTGCACTGAGCTAAGCCGAAGTGGGGTTGAGTTTTTTTCAGTCGGCAGTGGTTCCCTACTCGCACTGGCAGTACTTGGGCACATTGTTCATTATCTCGTCGAAGGCCACCTCGGCCTGCTCGTGTTTGTCCATGTCCTTCAGCGTCACTACGCCCTTCTTGATCTCGTCCTCGCCGATCAGGGCCACGTAGCGGGCGTTAAGCCTTCCGGCCTCGCGCAGCTGGGCCTTTAAACTGCGGCCCAGAAGTTCCTGCTCGCAGATCAAGCCCTTTTGCCGCAACCGGGAGCAAAGCAGGTTCCCCTTCTTTACCGCCTCATCCCCCAAAGTGGCAATGTAGACATCCGGCCTTTTCTCCTGCGGCAGATTTGCGCCCTGATTCTTCAGCGCCAGAAGGTATCGTTCCAGACCGGAGGCAAATCCCACCCCCGGAGCCTTATCTCCGCCCAATTCTTCGACCAGGCCGTCATAACGGCCGCCTCCGCCCAAGGCGTCCTGCGCCCCCAAATGGGCTGACGCGACCTCAAAAACTGTGCGAGTGTAATAATCAAGTCCCCGTACCAAGGTATTATCAATCACGAAGGGAATGTCCAGATCGCCCAGCAGCGACCGAACTTTCTCGAAATGTGCCGCACAGGCCGGGCACAGATTGGCGATGGCGGCAGGCGCGTCAAGAACTTTTTCACGGTCGATCTTGCAGTCCAGTATCCTTAAGGGATTCCGGTTGATGCGGTCTTTACAGTTATCGCAAAGCCCGCCAAGCTTCGGCTTGAAATGCGCGACCAGCTTCTCCCGGTAGGCGGGGTGGCAGGTCCGGCAGCCGACGGAGTTGAGCCGCAGCTTCAGGCCTGATAACCCGAGCTTCTGCAAGACGGAAAAAAGCACCGAGATTGCCTCGATGTCGGCCACCGGGCTGTCCGGGCCGACGATCTCCACCCCGAACTGGGTGTGCTGGCGCATCCGGCCGGCCTGGGGCCGCTCGTAGCGGAACATGGGGGCCAGGTAGAACACCTTGACATAGGGTTGTTCTTTCAAGGAATTATGCTCGATCAGCGCCCTTAAGACCGGCGGCGTCCCTTCGGGCCGCAGGGTGATGGAGCGTTGCCCCTTGTCGGTGAAGGTGTACATCTCCTTCTGGACGATGTCGGTGGCGTCCCCGGTGCCCTTGACGAACAGCGCGGTGTTTTCAAAAACCGGAGTGCGTATTTCCTTGAAGCCATATAGCCGGGCCTGTTCCCGGATCACCGATTCTATGTGCTGCCAGAGATGGGCCTGGTCCGGCATCACGTCGTAGGTGCCTTTGCTGGCTTGAAATTTCATTGGTCTTCATCCTTGTTCTTATACCGCAGTTTGGAAAGCCCGGCGCCAGCCGCAAAACCTATTGCGTCCATGGAAAAATCCAAAAACGAAACTGTCCGCCCCGGTATCCATCTTTCATGATACTCGTCAATGGCGGCCAGCCCCAATCCCAGAACCAGCAGGACAGCCCATAGTCCCTTGTGCCGGTAGTCGGACATAAAGACCGCCCGGGCCGCCAGCACTGCCAGCGCCAGATAGGCCGCGAGGTGGAATATCGGGTCGGCGTGGGAATACTCGGACGGGGTCCTTAAATTGGGAATGGAGGTGGCGGTGACCATCAAAACCAGCCAGGCTGCTACCGGCCCCCAGATGATTATTTTCTTCCGCATTATGTTCTTATTCCACCTGGCTGAATATCTTCAGCGCTTCTTCGGCGCCGGCCGCATGGACTAACTGTTCCCGTACCTGATCCCGGTTCAAAAGGCGGGAGACCAGGGCCAGGGCCTTGACATGGTCGGCTATGAAATTCTGGGGGGTGGCCACGAAGAAGAAGATCTGCACCGGCTGGTCGTCCAGCGACCCAAAGTCCACCGGCTGCCGGCTGATGCCGAAGGCCCCGGCCATTTTCTTCAGTTCCTTGGTGCGTCCGTGGGGAATGGCCACGCCCTTGCCGATCCCGGTGGACATCAGTCCCTCCCGCTCCATGGCCGAACGGAGCAATTCCGGCTGATTCTCGATCAAACCGGCCCCGGCCATCAAACTCACCAGTTCCGAGATGATCTCTTCCTTGGTGGTCCCGTTCAGCGGGATTTTGACGCAATTCAAATCTAAAATTTCGTTGATCTTCATTTTACCGCCTTATATTGTTAATTGCTTTTTTAACATATCCGCGGCAAGGCCTCTCCCTCTAACATCATCAACGGCCGCCTGCTTCCCAGAAAAGTTGTCAAAAGAACCTGCGGTTTGCCGGGTTCAACTTTTCCAATGATCTCCGCCTCCCTGCCCAGCGGGTCCTGGTGCAAGGCCTTCAATATCTTTCCCGAGTCTTCTTCGGGGACGACAGCTATCAGCTTGCCCTCGTTGGCCACATACAGCGGGTCCAGGCCCAGCATCTCGCAGGCGCCCTTCACTTCGGGCTTGATCGGTATTTTTTCTTCCTCGATGGTGATGGTCACTTTTGACTGTCCGGCGATCTCATTCAGAGTGGTGGCCAACCCGCCCCGGGTCGGGTCACGAAAAACCTTGACCAGACCGGCTTTCCGTATGGCGCTAACCAGGCTGCCCAACGGAGCCGCGTCGCTTAAAAGGTTGCCGCTTAGGCCAAAATTATTTCTGGCGTTGATCACTGCCGCCCCGTGGTCGCCAATCGTCCCGCTGATGATGACGACATCTTCCGGCGTTGCCAAAGAGCCGGAGACATTTACGCCCTCCGGGATCAATCCCACCCCTGATGTATTGATGAACAGACCGTCACAGGCGCCTTTGTCCACTACTTTGGTGTCCCCGGTGACTATGAACACACCCGCCTCTTTTGCCGCCAGTGCCATGGAATCAACCACCTTCTCCAACGTCTCAAGCGGAAATCCTTCTTCGATGATGAAGCCTACGGAGAGATACAACGGTTTGGCCCCCTTCATGGCCAGGTCGTTGACCGTGCCGCAGACCGCCAGCCGCCCGATGTCCCCGCCGGGAAAGAACAGGGGTTTTACGACATAAGAGTCCGTGGTAAACGCCATTCTGCTTTCTGCCTTTTGCATTCTGAACTCGGCAGAGTCGTCCCCCTGGTTGAGCATCGGGTTGGAGAACCTCGTCTTGAAGACCTTTTCTATCAGTTCGTGGGACAAACGCCCTCCCGAGCCGTGGGCTAAAAGTATTTTATCGTTGTTTGGCAATGTTTTTATTTTCTATTTTTGGTTTTTAATTTTCCGTGCCGTACTTGTACCAGGCGGCGCAGGCCCCTTCGGAAGACACCATGCACGGCCCCACCGGGCTTTCCGACGTGCACTTTTTCCCGAACATGGGGCATTCATCCGGCTGATGCAATCCCATCATCACCTGGCCGCACAGACATCCTTCCGGCTCTTTGGCAGGCTCCACCTTGATGTCAAAGCGTTTTGCGGCGTCGAATGACCTGTATTCTTCCCGGAAGCAAAGCCCGGTCTCCGGGATGCTGCCAATGGCCCGCCATTCGGCGGTGCAGGGCTGCATTACCTTCTCCAGCATGGCCAAAGCGTGGGGATTCCCGGCATCGGGCACTCCGCGCCGGTATTCGGTCTGCACGCTAAATTCCTGGTTGTCTTTTTTATGAGTTTTGATCTGCTGCAACAGCATCGCAATTGATTCCAGGATGTCCAGCGGCTCGAACCCGGCGATGACGCAGGGGATCTGATATTGGGCCGGTATGAACTGGTAAGGCTGGCTGCCGATGATGGCCGAGACATGGCCCGGGCAGAGGAACCCGTCGATCTTTGTTTTGCCCGATTCCAGTATCGCCTTCAGGGCATTAGGCACGGTCTTGAAGGCCGGGTAAACCGAAAAATTATCAATGCCTTTCTCTTTTGCCTCCAACACCGTGGCGATGATGGTGGGCGAAGTGGTCTCGAAGCCCACTCCGGCGAAGACTACCTGTTTCCGGCGGTTCTCGGCAGCGATCTGCAGGGCATCCAGCGGGGAATACAGGATCCTGACATCGGCCCCTTGGGACTTGGCCTCCCGCAGGCTGCTGCGCGAGCCCGGCACCCGGACCATATCGCCGAAAGTAGCGAAGATCACGTCCTTCAGCCCGGCCATGGCGATCATCCGGTCGATGTCGTAAAGAGAAGTGACGCAGACCGGACAGCCCGGCCCGGACAGAAGCTTTATTGACTTGGGTATCAGGCCCCTGATGCCGAACTGGGAGATGGCCATGGTATGGGTGCCGCAAACCTCCATCAAGGCTGCCGGCCCGTCGCACAGGGCCTCGATCCTCTTAACCAACTTTGCGGCCACGGCCGGATCGCGGAATTTATCGAGATCTATCATTGTGATGCCCGTCAGGATATGGTGATGCCGGTATCTTCCAGCAGTTTGTATGTTTCCTCGGCCTCCTGGAGGTCTATCCGTTGGATGGCAAACCCGGCGTGAATCAACACGAACTCGCCCACGGTAGCGTCAGGCAACAGCTGCAAGCCTATCTTGCGTTTCAATCCCCGGATGTCCACTTCGGCCTTGTTTCCCTCGATGGCCTCTATTTTGGCTGGTATGGCTAAACACATGTTAGGTAACTAATAAATGGTTAATTGGAAATTGGCTAAGTTAGTTTTGCTCGGTTTAAATAACTGATATATCCATTAAGCAACCGGGCTGCAGTATCTCTAAGGGCTTCACCTTTTGAATATTCCTCACCGGTAATATATTTTTCATCTGAGCAGGTTATGAAATGGTCTTTTACCTCAGAGAGAGAGATCCTCTGGACTGCCGGCAATATTGTATATTTTGGTGATATCTTCCGTAGCCTTCAGCGATATTTGCAGTAATTGAGACGACTGTTCTCTTGATTTGACTTACTAAACTATTTTTTCTGAGACGGGTAATTGATTTGCGATAAGGTAAGCATATTTGCGTACATCTCTGGCGGCTTTCCAAGCAGTTAAAGGGTTCAAAGGACTTTACTTTCTTCACTTGGCTTTCATCCATTTTCCCACCATTTACCTATTTGTCCATTTACCCATTTATTTTACCCGATAAAACTTGTCCCAAAGCTATGCCGCCGTCATTCGCTGGAACTTGCCTGTGGATGAGAACCTGGTAATCTTTTTGTAACAACCCTTGGCGGACAAGGTTCAACAGGTGCCTGTTCTGGAACACCCCCCCGGAAAGAGCCACTGTTTTTATACCTGATTTTAACCTTAAATTATCGCACATTGACAGGGTAAAGTCAACAATTGTATTGTGGAATTTGGCCGCGCAAACGCCGGCATTTGCGCCATTATCAACATCACCTGTCAACTGCTGCCACATCTTCTTCAAGGTTATTAGACACTGACCGTTTTGTTCAATCACATCATACTCATACCTGCCACTAATCCCTAAAGCAAGGCAATTCTCCAGAGCTATGGCCGCCTGGGCCTCAAAGGTAATCATACGGCAAACGCCCAGCAGGGCGCTGACCGCGTCGAACATGCGTCCCAGGCTGGAGGTCCAAGCCAGATTGAAACCGCTGTCCAGCTGCTTAGAGATCACCTCCAACTCCGGCTGGTATTCTTTGGGAAGAAGGTTGATCGGCAGTTCGTGCAAAAGATATTTGCTGTAGGCGGCAGCGATCCGATAAGGCTTTTTAATGGAGGCCTCCCCGCCCGGCAGGGGAAGGTATTCCAAATGCCCGGCTCTTTCAATCTTCTTGCCGTCGAATACAAAGAACTCGCCGCCCCAGATCTTTCCGTCCTCGCCGTAGCCGGTGCCGTCAAAGGTTACCCCGATGGCCGGGACCACTTTGCCGTTATCGGCCATGACGCTTAAGATATGAGCCTTATGATGCTGGACCGCGCGCAGAGCCACGTCGGATTGTTCCTTGGCCCAGCGGGTGCTTAGGTAATCGGGATGCAGGTCGTGAACGATGGTTTCCGGCTTTATCCTGAACCATTTCTGGTATTTTTTGATCATCTCCGCGAAGAAATCCAGGGTGGCCAGGTTGTCCATCTCGCCGATATATTGGCTGGCATAGGCCTTATTTCCCGAGGCCAGGCAGAAAACGTTCTTCATCTCTCCGCCCACCGCCAGGGTTGGCGACACCGAGAACGGCAGGTTAATGGGATTGGGGGCGTAGCCCCGGGAATGGCGTACAATCTGTACAATCGGGTTGGTATTATGGCTTGGCGCTTGTTCTCGGTTATTCTGCTTTCCGCTTTCTGATTTTTTATTTTTTGTATCGCTTACGAAGACTATCGCGTCGTCGTTGCGGTTTTCAATTTCCCGGTCGTTCAGCAGGAAATGATCGGCAATGCCTGCCAGTTTTTTTAAAGCCGCCTGGTCATCTATGACCACCGGCTCGTCCTGAATATTGCCCGAGGTCATCACCAGGGCTGTTAAACCAGGGTAAATTTGTTTCAATTCCCGGAACAGCAGATGATGCGCCGGCGCATAGGGCAGCATCACCCCCAGACAGTTGTTCCCCGGTGCAATCAGTTGACTGATGGTATTTGATTTTTGATTTCTGATTTTTGATTTTACCAAAAGCACTATCGGCGCCTGGCTTGATCCCAGCACTCTCTCTTCCCGCTCGCTTATCTGGCAGATACGCCGGACATCCTGCACCGACCCGCACATCAGGGCCAGCGGCTTGTCCGGCCGGTTCTTTCTGTCCCGCAGTTTTTTGACCGTCGCATCATTTCCGGCATCACAGGCCAGGTGAAATCCCCCGATGCCCTTGATGGCCAAGATATCCCCGGCCATCAGCGATTTTGCTGTTTGAACAATAGCCTCCTGTTTCCCGGCAATTTCATGGCCGTCATTATCGCACAGCCAGTACCGCGGTCCGCAAGCCGGACAGGCATTGGGCTGGGCGTGGAACCTGCGGTTTTCCGGGTCGTAATATTCCCTTTGACAATCGGAGCACATGGTAAAGTCCGCCATGGCGGTCAAAGGCCGGTCGTACGGGGTATTTTGGATGATGGAGAACCGCGGCCCGCAGTTGGTGCAGTTGATGAAGGGATACAGGTACCGCCTGTCCTTCTCATCCAGCATCTCGGCCAGACAATCGTCGCACACGGCGATATCGGGGGAGATCCGGGTCGCCCCGTCGCTGTTCAGGCTTTCCCGGATGGTGAAATCCTTATATTCCCCGGGCACGGCCGGGGAAACAATCAGGTCATCGATCAAGGCCTGGGGCGGCAGTTCGCTCTTGATACCCGTCAAAAATGGATCGCTGCTGTCGGACCGGCCCTGGACATGGATCTCCACTCCCTGACTGGAATTCAGCACCCATCCGGTCAAACCGTGTTTTTTGGCCAGGCGGTAGATGAACGGCCGGAAGCCCACTCCCTGGACGATCCCGTTTATTTTTATCTTTATTGCGGTCATCATCTGACTTTAAAAAATGCCGTCCAATCTCATTCCGGACGGCGAAACTTCAAACAATATTATATTCCCAAACGCCTTAAATATCAAGGAATATCTGCGGTCTTGTAATTTGGAGTAAAATAGTATATGCTTACTGCCCTATGCTCGAAAAAACCATATATCCTGAAAAGATTCCGCAAAACGAGCCGGATCGCAGCCTGAAGATATCGGTGATTGAAGGCAGCTTTGCCACCGTCCACATCGCCGTCAGCCTGGGGGCGCTGGTGACCGGATACGCCCTGATGCTGGGGGCCAACGATTTTCACCTGGGACTGCTGGCGGCCTTGAATGCCCTGTCCACCGTGGGCTCGGTGGTCAGCGCCCAGATATTGAGCCGGCTGGGCAGCCGCAAGAAACTGACCGTCTGGGGCGCCACCGTCGGGCGGGCATTGTGGGCACTGCTCTGCCTTCTGCCCTTTATGAACATGATGCCCGGCTGGAAGCTGGCCCTGTTCTTTGCCGTAATGTTTCTGGGGAACACCATCCTCAGCGCGGCCAATACCGCCTGGCTTTCCTGGATGACCGATCTGGTTCCCCTGGACCGCCGGGGCAGCTATTTTGGCAAGCGCAGCGCCATCCTGGGGGCAGTGACCATGCTTACCAATTACGGGGCCGGCTGGGGCTTTGACCGCCTGAAGACAGCCGGGCTGCAGGACCAGGGGTTTGCTTTGGTATTCGGGCTGGCGGCCCTGTGCGCCGTGATCGCCGGGCTGATCCTGAACCGCCAGTGGGAACCGCCTTTAAAGGGCGAAAAAAACCGGTCCATTTACGAGATCGTAAGGCTGCCCTTCGCCGATCCCAATTTCAAAAAACTGCTGACCTTCTTTATTTTCTGGTCGCTGTCCACCGCTGTGGCCGGTCCCTTCTTCGGGGCTCATATGATCAAGAACCTCAAAATGCCCTACGCGGTGATCGCCCTTTACTCCATCATGGCCGGAATGCTGAACCTGGCCACCCAGCCTTTGTGGGGCCGGATAATCGACAAGCTGGGGAACCGTCCGGTTCTGATCTTCAACCTGATCGGCATCTTTTTTCTTCCCCTGTTCTGGCTGTTTGCCACTCCTGCCTTTTACCTGCCCATCTGGGTGGATGCTTTTTTGACCGGGTTCTTCTGGCCGGGATTCACCCTGGCCGGCTTCAACCTGTTGCTTTTGACCGCGCCGGAGCAGAACCGGACCTCCTACCTGTCGATATATACTGTGACCACCGGTTTCGCCGTATTCCTCGCGTCTTTGCTGGGCGGCTGGCTGGCCAATGCGCTGCATGATTTTAAATTTCTGCTGCTGGGGCACACCATCATCAACTTTCATTTGCTTTTTGCCTTTTCCTCCCTGGCCCGGATATTTACCCTGCCCCTGGCCCTGAGGCTGAACGAGGAAAAGGCACGCTCGGTGGGCACCCTGCTCAACTTATTCGGGGACAAGATCAGCCAGAATTTTATGGGCGGCTGGGAAGCCGGAGTGGTATTGATAAAAAAAGTCGCCCGGGTTTAAAACAAAAGAAGCCCCGCAGACTGCGGGGCTTCTTTATGTCTTAAAACGCTAACAGAGATATTCAGCGGCCTCCTCAATTGGTTCACTTGGTTGGTGTCCCAAAACGTGCTTTTGGGGTTGAAGCAAGGATCAAGATGCGACGGGTAACCAAGAGTGTAATGCTTGAAACAGCCCGATTATTATTTGAGGTAATAGCCGAGCATCAGCGATAATATAGAGTTTTTGATATCCGACGTCATGGTAACATTCAAGATGGTAACCTCTTTTAATATCTTTGTCAGGCTCATCGAATAGCGAAACTCGATTGATATCCTTGACGGCATTTTGATTCCCGCACCCCAGAACAGACCGATTTCAGAGCTCTTGATTTCGTTTTTCATATCTGTTGTGATCGTGATGCCGGCCACAGTTGACTCATGCTTGGCGCGTAGAAGCATGCCAACTGGGGGTCCAGCATAGATGCCTGAAACAATCTTGTTGCCAAAAGAATATTTGACCAATACCGGCATCTCCAGGTAATCAAACTTGTCAACCTCGACGTAATGGCCGGCAATAACTCCTGTCTGGTCCATAACTACAGCTATATCTTCTTCACGTTTGTCACCTTTTTGCGAATATAGTAGTTCGGGCTGTATGGTAAGAAATAACTGCTTGATATCGGCAAATCCGCCGAAGACTGCGCCTGTTCTGATGGAGTTGTCTCTGGAATCATGGCCCCTTAATTTTGCAAAATTGAGACCGCCCTTGACACCAAATGACAGTTCCTGGCCAGCCATCTGAGACACCATAGTCAGCACAATTAGTGAAAAAAATGCGTTAAAAAAACGGGCTTTTAAAAAGCCCGTGAGATTGAATGTTTTGTATGGCATTGAATTGCTTCTGAAAGTATCTATGGCTGTTTATTTTAGCTTGCCTATTCGTCTCAGGAATGCATCTTGAGTGGTATTACGGACTTGGTTCTGTTCCCTGTTCCAGTAATACTTCCCCCCGAACAAATCCTTCGGAATATCACTGACAAAACCGGCCGCTTTTAAATCATCCAGATTTTCAGGCCATTTTCCGGTATTCTTATGATATTTTATGGCTAAAGACTGATATCGGTCAACTTCTTCCTCTATGTATATTTGGTCCAAATAGAACTTGGCTATTCCCCTTTCGTTTTTATTGGCGCTTTTATCATAAAGCTCCTGCCACATACGTTTTGACGTTTCGCGTTGCCCTTCCTTTCTGGATATCCAGGCGGCAAACCTTAAGGCTCCCTCCCAGGCCTTCGGTAGTTTTGAAGCTTCTACGAATTCTTTTACCGCCTCATCGCTGCGATGAAGGAAAACATACAGGATGAAGCCCTTCATGTAGGGGAATTGCCATTTATCGGGGTTCGCCCTTTTGGCCTTATCCAGCAGTTTGAGCGAATTTACTGAATCCTGGGCATCGTGGATCAAAAGCAGCGAGCCAAAGGTATACGGGTAAAGGAATTTGGGATCCAGGTCGGTAAGGTTGTCGGTAATGGGATAAAGATACTCAAAGTTCCTGTCTGACTGCTGGTGAAAACCGTAATACTGGATCATCCTCAGCCACAGGTAATCGGCCATCATCAGCTCGTTGCCGGCCGAGATCAGCTTGACCGCCCTGGCTGACGGGAAATACACCAGCTCCCGGATCGACTTTTCGCTGCTGAGGTACCGTTTATCAAAATTAACCTGAACCGCAATGAACCCAGACATCATTGCAACCAGGCAAAGCAGTGTAATTATTGCATTTCTGAGATGACGCTTCATTTCAGGTCTTTGCGTTCCAGTATGATTGAGGCCACGGTTAGGGTAAAGGCTATGTACAGGACAGCATATAGCAGCATCAGCCATATTTTGGATTGATCGACCGGCAGATTGTATATGGATTCCGTCCGGAAATTAAAGTTCTGCAGGTTGGGGATGACGTAGGAGACCCCCTTGGCCGCCAGCTTAAGGAAATGCCCCGGCATCCGGTCGGCGAACAGGCGGAGTTGGTCGGCCGAGGTCCCGGCGATGTAGACGCAGAAGGTGAATACCGCCCCCAGGGCCGGCGAGGCCAGGGTGGAGAACAACATGGCCACCGCGGTGATCACCGCCAGCTGGCCGAACAGGCCGGCTATGGTTAAAAAGAAGAGCCCGTCCGGCTTGCCGTCCATCAACAGCAGGGTCAATATAAGCGTGATGCCCATTATCAGAAAGGCCAGCAGCAGGGTGGCCATCAGGCCGAAATACTTGCCCACCAGCAGTTCCCAGCGCCGGACCGGTTTGGCCACCAGCACGTAGATGGTGCGCTTGTCCAGTTCCTTGAACAGCAGCGCCGTGCCGGAAACGACCGCTATCAGCAGGCCGAACAGGGCAATGGCGCCATAGCCAAAATCCTTTAATATCCTGATTTCCTGGCCCACCGATAGGGATATCGCCAGCCGGGAGCCCGGGAGCACTATCAGGGCGAAGACTATCAGCCCGTAGAGTATCCGGTCGCGGACCGATTCCCGGAAGGTGTTGGCGGCTATGGTGAATATCCTTCTCATTGGCCGGCCTCCTTGGCGGTGCGCACCTGCCGGGCGAAATAGTTTTCCAGATTTTCCCGCTGGGGGGTGACCGAGACGATGGTCCCCCCGGCTTTCATTATTTCCTTCAGGTTCCGGTCCAGGTTGCCGGAGCTGTCCAGCCTGACGATGAACTGTCCGGCTATTTTTTCCATTTTGGCCCCGGTCAAATTCGCATTTTCCGGCAGGCCTTCGGCCACCACTTCCACCCAGCTGATCGAATCCTTCAGCAGCTCCGGCAGGGTTCCTATCTTGTTGATCTTTCCGTTGATGATGATCACTACCCGGTCGCACAGGGCCTCGGCGTCCGGCAGAATATGCGAACTGAAAAATATAGTCTTGCCCTGCCGTTTAAGCTCCAGCATCAAATCTTTGATCTCTTTTCTTCCGATGGGGTCCAGGCCGGAAACCGGCTCGTCCCAGACCAGGAATTCCGGGTCGTTGACCAGCGACTGGGCGATGCCGGTGCGCTGCAGCATGCCCTTGGAGCATTTGCGCAGGGGCAGGCCGGCCGCCTGGGACATGCCCACCAGCTCCAGCAGTTCGGTGGTCCTCTCCCGGGCCTGGCGTCCGGTGATGCCGAACAGCGCGGCGCAAAACAGCAGAAACTCGCGCACGGTAAGATAATCGTAAAAATAGGGGTTCTCCGGCAAAAAGCCGATCCGTTTCTTCACCTCCTGCGATTTCTCCAGGATGTCGTGGCCCAATATCCTGGCGGTGCCGAAGGACGGCTTTATTATGCCCATTAAAGCTTTGATGGTGGTAGTCTTTCCGGCTCCGTTGGGGCCCAGAAAGCCGAAGATCTCGCCGGGCTTCACCTCCAGGGAAATGTCATCCAGAATGGTCTTTGACCGCCAGGTAAAATGCTCCCAGTCGGTAAAGCTTTTGGCAAGATGTTCGATCTCTAAGATGTTTTCCATAGAATAATTTATCGGTTGTAATTTAATTTGTATTTTTACGATCACTGCAGGATGACAGAAAACCGACATCATTGCGATAAATCTCCCAGGCTGTGCCGATGAAGCAATCTATACCCGTAATGGATCGCTTCATTTGTGTTATGAATACCCGATTCGCGATGACTTAAAAGAACACTCTAATTACACAATCCATTGGCTTTGTTGCGTGAATAATGGGTAATTTGGTATAATCTGGCTATGATTAACGAACTGAAAGGGGCCAGAAGGTGAAAACATCGCTCAACAATCAAAAAGGCATCACACATAAAACCAAGAAAAAAGCACGGTATAAAATAAAGAACTGGCCGGCCTATAA